>CAZFAW010000162.1:0-6321 GCA_964517015.1 uncultured Chryseobacterium sp. | reverse complement strand
AACGCATCCAGAACGAAATGACCTATCCCGGGCAGGTGAAGATCACCGTGATCCGAGAACGCCGCAGCACCGCGGTGGCGAAATAGTCGGCATGGGCGGAGCGCGCAGCATCCTGGTGACCGGAGGCGCGGGCTTCATCGGGTCCCATGTCTGCGATGCGCTAGTGGCCGCCGGCCATGTTGTGCGCTGCATGGACAACCTGGCCACGGGCAAGCGCGCCAACATCGCGCACCTGGAGCCGGACCCCCGGTTCTCCTTCCTCGAAGCGGACATCCGTGACCCGGGGGCCTGCGAAGGGGCCGTTACGGGCGTGGATGCCGTGGTGCACCTGGCGGCGCTAGGCTCGGTCCCGCGTTCGATACACGACCCTGCCAGCAGCGAAGCCACCAACCTCGCGGCGTTCCTCAACCTGCTGGAAGCCTGCGTGGCGGCCGGCGTGCAACGCATGGTGTACGCCAGCAGTTCCAGCGTCTACGGCGATAGCGCCGCATCGCCCAAACGGGAAGGGCAGGAGGGTGAGCCCTTGTCGCCTTATGCGGTGACCAAGGTGATGGACGAGGCCTACGCGGCTCTGTACCATCGGAAGCACGGCCTGCGGATCATCGGTCTGCGCTTCTTCAACGTGTTCGGCGAACGGCAGGACCCGAACGGTCCGTATGCCGCGGCGATCCCGCGCTTCATCACCAGTCTTCTGGCGCACCGTGCTCCCCAGGTGCATGGCGATGGTCGGCAGACCCGTGACTTCACCTATGTGGGCAATGCGGTGGGGTCCGTGGTGGCCGCGCTTGCCGCGAACGACCCTCGGGCCTTCGGAAACGTGTTCAACGTGGCGTTCGGTCAAAGCACCGACCTGCTCACATTGATCGATCGGCTGCGCGCGCACCTGGCCAAGCACGATCCCGCCGTCGCGAACGTGGGTGTGGAGCACGTGGCCGACCGTTCCGGCGATGTGCGCGCCTCGCTCGCCGACATCGCCCGATCGCGCGGGATCCTCGGATGGCAGCCGGATTACGACCTGGAGGCCGGGTTGCAGCGTGCCGTACCCTGGTACCTCGCGCACTGGCGGTGATGGAAGTGATACGGGTCAGTTCGCCGAACGTGCTCAGGCGCAGTGGCTGGCTGGTGCCGCTGGCGCTCTTTCCGATCGCACTCTTCCCGCAAGCCTCCAAGAACATCACCACACAACGGCTCGTCTGGGCTGGCTATCTGGGGTCCTGCACCTTCAACGATCGATGGTCGGTCACGCTCGATGTACAGGAACGCCTGTTCATCGACCCCGCCGTCCAGCATGTGGCGTTGTTCCGACCCGGTGTGCACCGCGCATTGGGTTCCGGTTGGGATGTCGCCGCAGGGATGAGCGTGTTCCTGCAACGCACCAACGACCCAGACGTAACCGACGGTCCTGCCGTTCCGGAACTGCGACCGCATTTCGAGTTCAATGAGAATACCCGTGCGGGCAAGTTGCGCTGGAACCATCGCTTGCGCGCTGAAGCGCGTTACTTCCATGGCGTTCGCGACAATGAACTGGCGGATGGGTTCGCGTTCGGCAATTTCCGCGTGCGCTACCGACTGGGAATGGATGTGCCACTGCGGCGATCGACGGACGGTACGCGTGAACTCCTGACGCTTCGTCTGTCCGATGAAGTGATGTTCAATGCCGGGCGATCGATCGTGTACAACATCTTCGATCAGAACCGGATCGGTGCGGCGCTGCAGATGCCGGTGCATGCCCGTTGCAACCTGGAAGCCGGGTACATCCATTGGTTCCAGCAACGTGCCAGCGGGTCGGACCTTCTGGTGCGGCACATCTTCCGCCTGACACTCGTGCACCGGATCGACCTGAGGAAGCCCACGGCCCCTTCCGGGGCGTGAGCGCACCACTACCTTGCCACCATGCTGAGCAAGCGTACCAAATACGCATTGAACGCCCTGTTGGTACTGGCGCGCCACACCGATGCCGGGCCAATGAGCGCCTCGGTCCTGGCCGATCGCGCACGCGTGCCCGCCAAATTCCTCGAAGCCATCCTCCTCGACCTGCGGCACGCCGGCATCATCACTTCCACGCGTGGGCGCACCGGTGGCCACCGGCTGCGCAGACCTCCGGAGGAGGTGACCATGGCCGAAGTGCTCCGTCTCTTCGACGGGGCCATCGGGCTGGTGCCGTGCGTCACGTTCAACTACTACGAGCGTTGCGAGGAATGCGTGGACGAATCCACCTGCGGCATACGCGATGTGTTCGCAGACATCCGAACGGCCAGTGTGGAACTGCTCAAGAACGCCACCCTGGCCGACACCTTGCGACGGGAGGATCGGTTGCTGGCGGCTGCCAGACGGAAGGCCCGTCGATGAAACTTGATATATCCTATTGACTAGATAGGATATTTATTTTCCTTTGCACCGATACCGAAACCCATGGCCACGCTCCGACTGGGCGATACCGCCCCCGATTTCCAGGCCGATTCCACCGAAGGCCCGATTTCCTTCCATGCCTGGCTGGGTGGGGGCTGGGGGGTGCTGTTCAGCCACCCCGCGGACTTCACGCCTGTGTGCACCACGGAACTCGGTGCCACGGCCCGCTTGATGCCGGAGTTTACCCGGCGCAAGGTGAGGGTGGCGGCCCTGAGCGTGGACCCGCTCCCTTCGCACACCGCGTGGGTGAACGACATCAACGAAACGCAGCACGTGGCCGTCGACTTCCCGATCATTGCGGACCCGGACCGGAAGGTGGCGGAGTTGTACGACATGATCCACCCGAACGCGAGCGAGAAGACCACGGTGCGGTCGCTCTTCGTGATCGGTCCGGACAAGAAGGTGAAGCTCATCATCACCTATCCCGCCAGCACGGGGCGCAATTTCCAGGAGATCCTGCGCGTGATCGACAGCCTGCAATTGACCGCGGTGCACCAATTGGCCACACCGGCCGACTGGCGCCCCGGTGAAGCGGTGATCATCGTACCCGCAGTGGCCGATGACGTGGCCGAACAACGCTACCCCGGTCGGATCCGCCGCGTGAAGCCGTACCTGCGGTACGTGGATCCCCCCAACGCCTGAACAAGGATGCGCGTGTGCATTGTCGGCGGCGGCTTCAGCGGATCGTTGCTGTGCATGGAATTGTTGCGAGCGTCTCCGCACCTCCGGATCTCCCTGATCGAACGCCGTTCTCGCCAGTTGAACCGTGGAGTGGCGTATTCCGCGCGATTGAGCCGGCAATTGTTGAACGTGCCGGCCGGGCGCATGGGCGCGTTCGCGGACGACCCGGAGGGATTCCTCCGCTGGGCACGCTCAGGGCCCGCTCCCGGTGCATGTCCCGATGATTTCCTTCCCCGGTCCATGTTCGGGGATTTCGTCCATGATCGGTTCCATGATCTGGTCGATGAGCATGCGGGTAGGGTGGAGCTGATCCGTGCCAACGCCGTTTCACTGACACAACACGCCGCGCGCGGCTACTCGATCCGGCTGCACAATGGCCGGCATGTGGCCGCCGATGTGGTGGTGCTGGCCTTGGGCAATGCGCCACCGGGGCACGTGCCGAACCTCGCTCCCGAAGCGCAGGCACATCCCGCCTATGTGGCGTGGCCGTGGCAGCATGGAGCGTTGGACAGGATCGGCACGCACGACCCCGTGCTCTTCGTGGGATCCGGTCTTACCATGGTCGATGTGCTGCTTTCGCTGGCCGAACAGGGTCATCAGGGTGCATTGACCGTACTATCCAGGCACGGCTATCTGCCGCGACCACATGCCGAACCGCAGTCGTGGACCTTTTCAACGCCGGTGCCTGCCGGTGGCGGGCTTTCCGTGGCCGAATTGACCGCATTCCTCAGGACCGAGGCCGCAGCCGCTGAGCAGGCGGGCCACCCGTGGCAAAGTGTGTTGGATGCAGCGAAGCCGCACGTCCGCTCCTGGTGGCAGGGCCTGGCGTTGAAGGAGCGGCAGCGGTTCCTGCGGCACATGAGACCGTTCTGGGAGGTGCATCGCCACCGCATGCCTATGGAAGCCCATGAACGGCTCACGGAAATGCAGCGATCGGGTCGACTCCGTTCCCTCGCTGCCTCCGTGATCGGGATCCAAGCCGCGGGCGATGCCCTTGAGGTGACCTACCGGGAACGCGGTGGGACCGACCTGATCACGGAACGAACGCTGCATGTGATCAATTGCACCGGACCACAAACCGATGCACGACGCATGGAGCAGCCCTTGTTCCACGACCTTCTTCGACAAGGGCTTGCACGTTGGGATGAATTGCACATCGGGCTGGACTGCAAACCGTCCGGAGCATTGCTCAACGCCGTCGGAGCCACATCGCACGGTTTGTACGCCATCGGGCCGTTGTGCAAGTCGGCGCTCTGGGAATGCACAGCAGTGCCTGAGATCCGTGCCCAAGCCGCCGCCCTTGCCGCCACACTTTCCGTGGCTGCAGGGCCTGCCCGCGAGGACCGGCCTGCGCGGAAGGTGTTCCGCCCGTTGGACCGCCTCAGCATCAACGAGGCCTGACCGGCCGGGACCGGACCGCTACATTGCCGCAGCATGAGCCCGAACGAGTGGATCGTGACCGGCACCGTGGTCCTGGCCCTGGTGCTGTTCATCAGTGAGAAGCTGAGCATCGATCTGGTGGCATTGATGATCGCGGCAGCGCTCACGCTCTCCGGGGTGATCTCGCCCACCGAGGCCGTGGCCGGCTTCAGCGATGCGGCCACGCTCACCGTGGCCTTCATGTTCGTGCTCAGTGCGGCGCTCATGAAGACCGGGGCACTGAGCACCGTAG
Source organism: uncultured Chryseobacterium sp. (assembly GCA_964517015.1). Lineage (GTDB taxonomy): Bacteria > Bacteroidota > Bacteroidia > Flavobacteriales_F > PHOS-HE28 > PHOS-HE28. The sequence continues at coordinate 1,559 of CAZFAW010000162.1, read as the reverse complement.
GACCGCGCATGAGCGAGCGATTCCGACGCAACGAACGCTGGGGACTCATGGCCTTCATGCTCCTGATCGGTGCCATCAGCGCGTTCGTGAACAACACCCCCATCGTCGCGGTCTTCATTCCCATTGCCGTGCAAATGGCGCACGCAGCGAACATCCACCCCGGCAAGCTCCTCATCCCGCTCAGCTTCGGTACGATCTTCGGTGGAACGGTGACGCTGATCGGCACCAGCACCAACATCGTGGTGAGCGGATTGAGCGCCAAGCTGGGGGCCGGTCCCATCGGCATGTTCGACCTGACCCCCATGGGGCTGGTGTTCCTGGTGACCGGCGTGCTCTACATGACCTTCATCGGCAGGCGCCTGCTCCCGAGCTACTCGGACCAGAAGGATTTGAAGGAGAAATTCGGCATGGGAGGCTACCTGACCGAGATCGAACTGCTCCCGGGTGCGCGTTTCGTGGGGAAGCGGATCATGGACAGTGCGCTGGTGCGTGAACTGGACATGGAGATCATCGAGATCGTACGCGGCGATCAACGCTTCGCGCTGCCGCCCGGCGACATGGTGCTCGAGGCCGGGGACGTGCTCAAGGTGCGTTGTGACGTGCAGCGGATCCGCGCCTTGAAGGACCGGGCGAACATCAGCGTGAAGCCCACGGTGCAGATGGCCGGTGACGATCTGCGCACACGCGGCACCGCACTGGTGGAACTGGTGATCACGGCCAGCAGCCCCCTCGACGGGAAGACGCTGCGCGATGCGGATCTGATCCGCTCCTTCCGCGCCGTTCCGCTGGCCGTTCGGCACCGCGACGATGTGGTGCACGAGCGCCTGCAGGATACCGTGCTCAAGAGCGGCGACGTGATCCTGGCCGAAGTGAAGAGCCACTATGTGAAAACGCTCAAGGACCTGGAACGCCAGCCGGACGCACCGTTCGCGATCCTGGCCGAGCAGGAGGGCATGGCCGCCTTCGACAAGAAGCGGTTCGCCATCGTGGCGGCAGTGATCGCCGCCGTGGTGATCACCAGCAGCCTGGATCTGCTGCCCGTGATGGTGGGCACGCTGGTGGGCACGATCCTCATCGTGCTCACCGGCTGCCTGAACATGAAGGAGGTCTACGAAGCCATCGAGTGGAAGGTGGTCTTCCTCATGGCAGGCGCGTTCAGCCTGGGTTCCGCCATGCACAACAGCGGGCTCGATGCGCGCATCGCAGGCGATCTGGTCGATGTGCTCGGACCGTTGGGGCCGCGAGCCGTGGTGAGCGGCCTGTACATGGCCACATCGCTGCTCACCGAACTGATGAGCAATACCGCGTGTGCGGCCCTGGTGACCCCGATCGCGATCGGCATGGCCGCGAACATGGGCGTGGATCCGATGCCCCTTATCATGGCCGTGTGCTTCGCCGCAAGCGCCTGTTTCATGACCCCGATCGGGTACCAGACCAACGCCATGGTGTACACCGCCGGTCAATACCGGTACGTGGATTTCATCAAGGTGGGCCTGCCGCTGCACCTGATCTTCTGGGCATTGGCCACCTGGCTGCTCCCGGAGTTCTACCCGTTCTGA
>CAZFAW010000161.1:0-6371 GCA_964517015.1 uncultured Chryseobacterium sp. | reverse complement strand
CGGCGACCTGGGCATGGCGCGCTTCGACACCACGGGCTCGCACCTCTGGACCCCTTCGCCGTTCCATGCCTGCACCGAAAGCCATACGCAAAGCACCCCGGCGCTGGCCTTCAGCGGTGGCGATCTGTACGTGGCGTGGAGCGACAACCGTCCGCCTGCAAGCAACCGCGATCTCTATATGCAGAAGATCGATCCGGTCACGGGCGCGCTGCTTTGGGCAACGGACGGTGTGCTGGTGGTGCACACCAACAGCTACATCCCCACAGCCCGGATCGTGCCTGCCATCGATGGTGCCATCGGCATCATGGACTTCGGGGGCACGGAGAAGTACTGCGCCATGCGCATGAACAGCGACGGGACGCCGGCCTGGGCCGTGCCGACATCGTTCGCCACCGCAAACCTGCCTTTCTATGAAGAACGCGTGGAACTGGCCGATGGTGCTGGCGGCGCGGTGAGCTTCTGGCAGACACAGAACGGCGACCTCTACGGTGCACGCATCCATGCGAACGGCGAATTGGGCGACCATACCGGCTTGGACGAAGCCGCTGCAATGCTGCGAATGAACGTGTACCCCGATCCCGCGCGCACCATGTTGTACATCGATGGGCCCATCGGGCTTCACGCAGCCCGCGTGTGCGATGTGAACGGACGCTTGTGCGCACCGGTGCGCGCCACGGATGGATCGCGCATTGCGCTCGATGTTTCGGCCCTCACGCCCGGGGTGTACTTCGTGGAGGTGACAACCGATGCGGCGACCACGTTCGTACGCTTCCTGAAGGAGTGATCTCCGCACGAACGAGCGCGCGCCCGGTGGCGATCCGGTACCTTGGCGCTCATGCACGCGTTCCTCTTGCGCAACTGGTTCGTTCTCGTCGTGCTGGCCCATTTCCCTCGTGCGCACGCCCAGGTGTCCTGTGTGAACGGTATGGCCGGACCGTACCCGTGCAGCAACGTGGACCTCATGGCCACCATGAGCGTGACCCAGCTCGGCAGCACGATCAATGCCGCGGACATCTGGGGATGGACCGATCCACTTACCCAGAAGGAATACGCCATCGTCGCCTTGCGAACCGGTACCGCGTTCGTGGACCTGAGCGTGCCGACGGCGCCCGTGCTCACGGGTTTCCTGCCCAGCCACATCGCTTCCGGGAACACGCTCTGGCGCGATGTGGATGTGAGCGGGAACTGGTGTTACGTGGGAAGCGAGACCGCCGGCCATGGGTTGCAGGTGTTCGACCTCACTCGCCTGCGATCCGTGGTCGCCCCGCCCCAGACCTTCACCGAGGATGCCTGGACCGGCATCATCGGGAACAGCCACACCGTGTTCGCGGACAAGACGAGCCCGTACGTCTATGCCGTGGGCACCACGAGCATCAACAATGGCGGGCTCACCGTGTTCAATGTGTCCGACCCGTTGGCACCCACGCTGGTGGGAACGTACACCGACGACGGTTACGTGCATGAGAACATGGTGATCTCCTACAACGGCCCGGACCTCGCACACGTGGGCCAGCAGCTCAGTTTCAACTTCCATCCGAACGGCACGGACCGGTTCACCATCGTGGACGTGACGGACAAGAGCGACATGCAACGGATCAGCACGACCACCTACGCCCAAGGGAGCATCTGCCACCAGGGCTGGGTCACCGCCGATCACAGGTTCCTGCTGATCGACGACGAAGGGGATGAGGCGGCCTTCGGAACGAACACGCGGACGCGCATCTTCTCGATCGAGGACCTGGAGCTGCCCCAGCTCATCGGCACCTACACCGGTCCCGTGGCCAGCGTGGACCACAACCTGTACATCGCCAACGGGCTCGTGTACGAAGCGAACTACACCAGCGGTCTGCGGATCCTCGATGCACGCGACGTGGCCCTGGGATCGCTCGCCCAGAGCGCCTGGTTCGATACGTACCCGGCCACCAACAATGCGACCTACGACGGGGCCTGGGGCAACTATCCGTTCTTCCCCAGCGGGCTGGTGGTGGTGAGCGGGTACGCGGAAGGCCTGTTCGTGCTGCGGCCACGTACGAGCGTGCGCTTGAAGGTGTTCCTCGAAGGACCGTTCGATGCCTTGCAAGGCATCATGCACGACAGTTTGCGCGTGAAGGGGCTGCTCCCGTTGGGCGAACCGTACACCGGGCTCGGATATGTGCATGCAGGCGGGGGAGGAGGGGAAAGCACGAACACCATGGTGCTGGCCCAGTCAGGACAGAACGCCATCGTGGATTGGGTGGTGGTGGAACTGCGTGATGCAACGATGCCCGCGACCGTGCTGGCCACCCGCTCGGCTTTGCTGCAGCGCGATGGTGATGTGGTGGGCATGGACGGTGCATCACCGGTGCAATTCTCCCTGCCCGTGGGATCGTACCACATCGCCGTGCGCCATCGCAACCATCTGGGCGTGATGACCGCCGACGCCGTACCCGTGAGCATCGCCGAGCGGAGCTACGACCTGAGCAACGGCAGCCAGGCGCTCTTCGGATCGGCACCGGCCAAGGCCGTGGGCGCAGTGAACGTGCTGTGGGCGGGGAACGTGCTCCGTGACGCTGCACTGCGCTACACCAACGCATCCAACGACCGCGAGCCGATCCTCTCCGCGATCGGCGGCGTTGTGCCGACCGCGACCGTCACGGGATATCTGCCCGGCGATACGAACCTGGACGGCAGCGTGCGCTACACCGGCTCCGCCAACGACCGCGATCCGATCCTGCAGAACATCGGTGGGGTGGTGCCCACCAACACACGCACCGAGCAAGTGCCCTAGGGGAGTTCTCCCGGCATCGTCCGTGCTCCGGGGCGCACCGGATCAACTCCGGACGAGCAGGTAGGAGATGCCCAGGATCATGCGATCGCGGTTGGGCACCATCAGGTCCCCCTGATCATCGGCCACCGCCCGTTGGTACGCCAAGGTGAGCATCCACTCCCGCCACCAGAACCGTGATCCTGCGTGTGCGAACACGGTCGAGCCACCGGTGCCTTCCACCTGCGCACCCTCCTCGCGATCGGGCGCGGACCATTCGCCGTACGCGCCGAGGGAAGGCAACAGCACGAGGCCACCCAAGTTCCAGCGATGGAAGAACTCCGTAGAGAGGTTCACCCCATTGCCCGGATGGAAGGCCATGCGCGTACCGTTCCAGCGGACCACACTGTTCATCGCAAGGCCATTGTCGTTCCTGCGCACCGTGTATTCGGCGCTGAACAGGGCATCCCAGGTGCCGGTACCGGGCTGAAGATCGCGATCCACTTCGGCGCTCTGGAAGGTCATGTCGGTGCGCCCCAGGGGGAACTTCATCCCGGCGCCCAGGAGCAAGCGGTGCACCGTGCGTATCGTGTCCGAGAGGCACTTGGTGTTCGCCACCTGGTAGCGCGCCAGGACCAGCGGGTCGCCGACGCCATAGAGGTCGGCTTTCATGTATCCGTTCACCGAGCGGTAGTTGTTCACCAAGGGCACACTACCGAGCAGGAACCAGCGATCGCCCAGGCGAAGGTCACTGCGCAGTTCCAAGGTTTGGTACATCTCCGTGACCACTGTCGGGGTGGAGCTCGTCGTGGAAGTGTCACCGTGCCGCAACGCGATCCCGCCCGTGGGCGCGAACGAACCGTGCAGGGTGCGCACGCGCCAGAACAGGCCGAACTGACTGGATCGGTCGTGGGGTTGTACGTTCAGGAAAATGCCGCAATAGTCGCAGGCGGCGGTTCGCAGGGCGGTGAACGTGAGCAGCCCTGCGAACAGGAGGTTCGTTTTCAATGTGATCGGGTATCAAGGTTCGAGCACAGCGGCCGAAGCCGCGTTCACCTCAACACCACGGCACGTGATCGGAGCGCCCGATGAAGCCGCACAGCGTCCGTTCTTCGATCAAGGGTGGGCGTTCCTGTCCGGTCCGGGTCACCTTCGGCAGTTCAAGGACGGCCTCGGCGAATTCAGGCTGGATCTTCTCCGGGAGCAGGAGCGGGGCAGCAGGTGCGTTCCTCCCGCCTTTCTCCACGAGCAACTGTTTCATCAAGTGGCATTGCCCGTGGCAGGTGCGTTCGCCTTCCGGCACCGCGCGCTGCACGCACAGGTCACGCGCGATCCGGTCGCGGTCCAACACGAAGCCCAAGGTGATCACGAAGGGTGCGCTCAACACGGCGATATAGATCGCGAGCAAGGCACCGGACAATGTGCGCACCGACATTGCGCCGAAGGTACGGGCACCCCTGCGATGATCGCGTGCGGCCCGGCTTTTCCCCCGCGGTAGGACCCCTGGAAGGCCTGTTGTCCGTGGGATCCGAACGGACCTGAGGAGTATCATTGTGGTCCTACCCCCGAATACCCATGCGGACCTTCCATTGCGCCTTCGCCTTCGCGGCCATCACGCTCCCGGTTGCACTTGTGGCCCAATGTGGCGCCGGTGAAGTGGAGGTGACCTTGCAAGTGACCACCGACGACTACGGCTACGAATCGTATTGGCAGCTCACCCCGGCCGGCGATCCGTGCGGTACCAATACCATCGGCGAAGGCGGCAACGCGGCGGTGGGGTGCGCTGGCGGCGGGGCCCAGGCCCAGACACCGGGCGGGTACGGCAACAACACCACGTACACCGAAGGACCGTGGTGCCTGATCGAAGGGGCTTCGTTCGACATCCATGCCATCGACGACTGGGGCGATACGCAACTCTCGTTCGAGGTGTTCGTGAACGGCGTGAGCGTGGCGCAATTCGGGGGCACCGGTGCCGTGAACGTCTGGACCTTCATCGCCCAGATGCCCCCCTCGCGAGACATGAGCGTGACACAACTGACCACGGCCATCTATACCAGCGTGGGTGAAGGCGTGGTGGTGCGTGGTGCAGTGAAGAACCTGGGAAGCGATGTGGTGGGCAGCTACGATCTGAACTACAGCATCGATGGCGGCACACCGGTGGTGCAGAACATCTCTTCGATCGCGATCGCGACGGGCGACACCATGCAGTTCGCGCACGCGGTTCCGTGGGTCTCGGGCACCACCGGCGCCTATGCGTTGCAAGTCTGGGCATCGAACATCAACGGCGGTGCGGATCTTGAGCCCTCGAACGATGCCATGGCGCAGGAACTGACGGTGAACGAGCCCATCCCGAACATCATCGATCAGTACCTGGCCGGCACCTACACCATGACCGAGGTGGCGAACAGCGATGAGGACCTTCTGGTTCCGCGCGACCTGGACTTCCACCCCGACCTGGCCCGGAACGAACTCTGGGTGATCAACAAGGACACCGAAGCGAGCGGCGGCAGCACCGTGAAGTTCACCGATGTGGGCCTGCCCACGCAGACGCACCTCTGGCAACGCGACCCCAACGCGTGGCATTTCATGAGCCTGCCCACGGGCATCGCTTTCGGGAACAACGGCAATTTCTCCACGTGCCCCGGCGTGTTCGATGCCAACCACAACGGCGGCACGCCCTTCACGGGCCCCACGCTGTGGAGCAGCGATCCCGCGATCTACGCACAGCCGTTGTTCGGGCCCCTGGGAAGCCACCTTGACATGCTCCATGTGACACCCAACGCACAGGGCATCGCTGCCGAGAATTGGAACCGTTTCTGGGTGGTCGATGGCTTCAATGGCGATGTGGTGATGCACGATTTCCTCGGGGACCATGGACCCGGCAATGATTACCACGGCAACGCCGTGATCCGTCGGTACGACGAGGTGCAAGTGACGCGCGACCCTGCGGACCATGTCGTGAGCCATTGCGTGCTGGACAAGAACACCGGTTGGTTGTACGTGGTGGACTTCGGCGGCCAGCGCGTGTTCCGGATCGACACGCATTCGGGAGCGGTGAGCGGCATCGGCGACTATGGGCCGTGGGAGACCTATGACGAGTACAGCATGGTGACCGGCTACACGCACGAGACCGTGGTGAGCAGCGGATTGGTCCAACCCGCCGGCATCGACGTGATCGACGACCGCCTGTTGGTGAGCGATCATTCCAACGGCGACATCGTGATCTACGACATCGGTTCCCTACCGGCAGTTGAACTGGGGCGCATCCATACGGCCAGCGCCGGCATCATGGGCATCAAGATCGGGCCCGATGGCCGGGTGTGGTTCGTGAACGCGACCACCCATCAGTTGATCGTGTGCGAGACGGGTTCGGTGGGCATAAGGCCGGTCCAGGCCACCGACCGGCTGCTTTCACCCTCGATAACCACCGGGCAGGTCACTCTCAGCGGGGCGTTGGACCTGCCGCCGACCGAACCGGTCGCCTTGTACGATCCCCAGGGCCGCCAGCTCGCGCGCACCACGCTCGCAGTATTGCGCGCCGGTTGGGATCTTTCGGCGTTCGCGAACGGCACCTACGTGATCCACCTCGGCGATCGCGCCGAGCGTGTGGTGATCCGGCGCTGAGCAG
>CAZFAW010000160.1:0-6376 GCA_964517015.1 uncultured Chryseobacterium sp. | reverse complement strand
GGGGTGTGAAACCCTTGTCCGTCAACCGCTTCCGTGTGGTGAAGGCCCCTCGCTCGCTCCGGCTTGTCCGGTGTGGGCGGGGGGCCGTACCTTCGGCGCCCCGCGAGAACGATCTGGAACCCGTTCGCGTGGTGCAAGGCAAGCTTCCTTCATTCACCTCTAAATCCCCCCTTCGACCGTGACGAGCCGGATGCGCCAACTGAAGATCACCAAGTCGATCACCAACCGCGAGAGCCAGTCGCTGGACAAGTACTTGCAGGAGATCGGCAAGGAGGGCCTGATCACCGCCGACATGGAGGTGCAACTGGCCCAGCGCATCAAGGCGGGCGATGCCACGGCGTTGGAGAAGTTGGTGAAGGCCAATTTGCGCTTCGTGGTATCGGTGGCCAAGCAGTACCAGAACCAGGGTCTGAGCCTGCCCGACCTGATCAACGAAGGGAACCTGGGCCTGATCAAGGCTGCTCAGCGGTTCGATGAGACGCGCGGTTTCAAGTTCATCAGTTACGCGGTGTGGTGGATCCGCCAGAGCATCCTTCAAGCGCTGGCCGAGCAAAGCCGTATCGTGCGCCTGCCCCTGAACCAGGTGGGCAGCCTGAACAAGATCAACAAGGCCTTCGCGAGGCTGGAGCAGGAATTCGAACGCCCGCCCAGCGCCGACGAACTGGCCACCCTGCTGGACCTGCCGCCCGAGAAGGTGGCCGATACCATGAAGGTCAGCGGCCGCCATATCAGCATGGACGCGCCCTTCGTGGAAGGTGAAAGCAACAGCCTCCTCGACGTGCTGCCCAACAACGACAGCGCCCCGGCCGATCGGATGCTGATCAACGAGAGCCTGGCCAAGGAGATCGAGCGGGCCCTCAGCACGCTCACCGAGCGCGAACGCGACGTGGTGAAGCTCTTCTTCGGCATCGGCATCAACCACGGCCTCACGCTCGAAGAGATCGGGGCCAAGTTCGACCTCACCCGCGAGCGTGTGCGCCAGATCAAGGAGAAGGCCATCCGCCGCCTGCGCCATACCAGCCGCAGCAAGTTGCTCAAGGCCTACCTCGGCTGATCGTGGCGTTGTTCCGTCCAACACCCTTTACCACACCTCCATGGAGACTTTGGAAGCCAGGACCGGCTACGAGGCCGGCTTGAAGGACTACGTAGACCGCGAAAAAGCGGCCGTGGACCTGATGAACTCAGTGGGACAGCTCATGTACGCCAAGGGCGTGGAGCTGGTCTTCTTCCGGAACCATCTGCTGGACATCAGCGTGAGCGAAGTGCTCAACCTCTTCAACTACGCCAAGAACGTGGTCCAGAAGCCCATCGATGTGTTCGCCGCCGCCGACGTGGCCCGTGCACTGATGAACACCGACCTGGCACCCAGCAAGATCGACATCGGCAAGCTCACCTGGGAATACAAGCAGGCGGGTGGGAAGGAAGTTGCCGCCTTCGTGGGTACCACCCTGAAGAGCTTCATCGGCCAGGACAAACACACCTTCAATCCCCAGGACGTTGTGTTGTACGGCTTCGGGCGCATCGGGCGCATCGCCGCGCGCGAACTGGTGAAACAGGCCGGCAAAGGCCAGCAGTTGCGCCTTCGTGCCATCGTGACCCGCACCCTCACCGACGAGGAGATCGTGAAACGCGCCGCTCTTTTGCGCAACGACAGTGTGCACGGAGCCTTCAAGGGAGCGGTTATCGAGGATGTGGCGAACAAGGCCATCTGGATCAATGGCCAGATGGTGAAGCTGATCGCCGCCAACAACCCGGAGGACATCGATTACACCACGTACGGGATCAGCAATGCTCTGATCATCGACAACACCGGGGCCTTCACCAAACGCGCCGACTTGGGACGTCACTTGAAAGCCAAGGGGGTGAGCAAGGTGTTGCTCACGGCTCCCGGCAAGGAAATGCCCAACATCGTCTACGGCATCAACCACAAGGACCTGGACATCGAGAACGAACAGCTGTTCAGCGCGGCCAGTTGCACCACCAATGCCATCTGCCCGGTCTTGAAGGTCATGGAGGATCATGTGGGCATCGTGAAAGGCCATATCGAGACCGTTCACGCCTACACCAACGACCAGAACCTCCTGGACAACTACCACAAGAAACCCCGCCGCGGCCGTAGTGCAGCCATCAACATGGTGATCACCAGCACCGGAGCGGGTAGCGCGGTGACCAAGGCGATCCCCAGCCTGAAGGACAAGTTGACGGCAAATGCCGTGCGGGTGCCCACACCGAACGGTTCGCTCGCGATCATGAGCCTGGAACTGAATCGCAAGGTGACCCGCGAGGAGGTGAACGAGATGCTCCGGAACGCCGCATTGAACGGTGAATTGGTGAACCAGATCCACTACCAGATCGACCCCGAGCTGGTCAGCAGCGACATCATCGGCGATACCTGCTGCAGCGTGTTCGACAGCAACGCCACCATCGTGGGACCGGACGGGAAGAACGTGGTCCTCTATGCCTGGTACGACAATGAGTTCGGGTACACCAAGCAGGTGATCCGCCTCGCCAAGCATGTGACCAAAGTGCGCCGCTTGATCTACTACTAGGATCCATCGGCCACGGACATACCGGGAGCCCCGCTTGCGAGCGGGGCTCCTTCTTTCCAGCTAGGACCATTGAATTGCTGCCGTGCCCGAGTACCCCCGCTGCGGGTTCGCACCTCGCCCGACCAGCACGCCATGGGCACGCTCGGTCGCGGATGCCAGTGGCCATCGTTGCACCGATCGCTTGCACCAGTGCACGAACCGCATCCTGAACGAACGAGCGCCCGGTCCTGATCCGACGCTCGCTCCGGGAGACGTTCCCTCAGCCTCGCCAGCCCTTGCCCTTCCGGATCAGCAGTGAAGCCACTGCATCCACCCAGGAGAAGAATTCGTTAACCTCACAAGGCGCTGGGTCAATGGAACGGAACCAGAGACCTTACCCGGGTTCCCCGTGTTCGTCCGTCAGACGTGCTATCCGGGCCCACCTACCCAGGAGCGGGGTTCCCGTCGGATCCGTGTACTCTGGATCCATTGGGAAAGCACTGCAGGTTCCTCTCCTTCAACTCTGCTTGATCGCGCCTACCGCGCTTTCTCAGAAGAACGAACGACGGTAGGACCGTAATGCACCCCCTTCCGCCTAACGCGCCGCAGGGCCGTGTCGCCGCCCCGATGATGCGTTCATTCTCCTTCGCTGAATACCGCACGGGACCTTCCCGCGCCGAGGCGTCTTCAAGCGAACGCTGTCCTTCCGGCAACAAAGCCGGACCCGATCGCACTCGTCCGGCCGCGTGAAGCATGATGGGCGTGGATACATGGAGCATGATGATGGAGGCACCATCCAAAAGAGCGAAGCCCCCCGGCGAAGTGCCGGGGGGGCTTCGTGATCGGGCGCAGGCCCTTCGTTATTGTTTCACCAACCGCTGGGTGAAGACCTTCTCACCCACGGTCACATTGAACAGGTACATGCCGCTCTCGAGGTCGGCACCCAGTTCCATGGCGTAGTTGAATTCTTCGCCATCCACCGGGAACCGCTCCGCGCGCACATGCTTGCCGAACATGTCATAGACGTCGATGCTCAGGCTCGTCGCATCGTCGATATCGAGCCCATCGACCATCACGAACACAAGTCCGTCCCGGTTCGGGTTCGGGTACAGGTTCATGCTGATGCCGGCTTGCTCGTCCACCAGGAAGTGGTAGCCCGCTTCATCCACCAGCGAACTGCCTGGGTCCGGATTGACCCGTGCGCGGCACACGCGGCCCCACTCGGTGAAGGAACCTCCGACCACTGCACGTACGCGGACGTTCAAGTCGAGGCCGAGCGGGATCGGGTTGGTGAGTACCACTTTCGGCTTCATGTTCGGGCTGGAGAGCAGGATGTAGCGCGAGTAGGAACCATGGGGATCGAACCAGTGGAACTGGTACCCCGTGGCGCCCGGCGTGGTGTTGCAATACACCACACTGTTCGGCGTCCAGTTCGTGCGGTCGCAGGACCCGGTGATCAGGCCCAGGTTGGTGGTGGGCACGCAGAAGGCGTGCTGGGCCGCGCTTTGGCCGGCGAACAGGCCATTGGCATCCAGCAGGCGACGGCCGGAAGCATCCTTCAGCACATAGCCGCCGTTGGCGATGCCGTCCAAGCCGTTATCGATCACGTAGAGCTTGTAGCAACCCACCGGCACGCAGAACTGATCGGAAACCGTGGTGCCGGCCAGGCCATCCGGATACGGGCCGGACTGGTCAAGCACGATCGTCCCGGTTTCGTCGCGCAGTTCCACATGGTTCTGGCTACCGAAGTTGTCGAGCGTGATATCGAGGAAGAGGATCTCCGTGCACCCGGTCGGCGTACCCGCACAGATGCAGTCGCTGCCGATCACATCACCGGTGGTGTTCACATCGAGGTCATCGCAGGTTGCGCCGGGCTCCAGGTTACCGCAACCGCAATTGCCCGGGGCCACCTTGTTGGGATCGTTCGGGCAACCGTCGTTGCAGTCGGCGGTACCGTCGCTGTCCGTATCGGTATCGGCCACACCACATCCGCAGATGCCGGGCGCCGTCTTCAGCGGGTCGTTCGGGCAACCGTCGTTGCAGTTGGCCGTGCCATCACCATCGGAATCGGTGTCCGCGACACCGCAACCGCAAATCCCCGGGGAGGTCTTGTTCGGATCCAGCGGGCAATCGTCGTTGCAATCGGCGGTCAGGTCGCCGTCCGTGTCGGTGTCCGGTACACCGCATCCGCAAATGCCCGGCGCGATCTTCAGGGGATCGTTCACGCAACCATCGATCAGGTCACAGGTGCCGTCGCCGTCCGTGTCCGGCAGCGGGTCGTGCTGGCAGGCGATGCCATCGTAGGAATCGGCCGTGCAGGGATCCCCGTCGTCGCAGTTCACGGTGGAACCATGGCACTCGCAGTTCGCATCGAGCACATCGCCGAACGTGAGCGGATCGAGGTCATCGCAAGGCGAACCTTGCTGACCCGGCACGTTCGGGCAGTTGTCCGAGCAGTCCGCGATCAGGTCGCCATCCGTATCGGTATCCGCCACACCGCAGCCGCAGGCACCGGGTGCCGTTTTCAGCGGATCGTTGGGGCAGCCGTCGTTGCAATCCAACGTGAGGTCACCGTCACTGTCCACGTCCGGTGTACCGCAGCCGCATACACCCGGGTCGGTCTTGTTCGGATCGTTCACGCAGCCGTCGTTACAGTCCGCGGTAAGGTCACCATCGGTATCGGTATCGGCCACACCGCAGCCGCATTGGCCCGGAGCGGTCTTGTTCGGATCGTTGACGCAACCGTCGTTGCAGTCCGCGGTCAGGTCACCATCGGAGTCGGTATCGGCCACACCGCAACCGCATGCACCGGGTGCCGTCTTCAGCGGATCGTTCGGGCAGCCGTCGTTGCAGTCCGCGGTCAAGTCGCCATCGGAGTCGGTGTCCGGCACACCGCATCCGCAAATGCCGGGAGCGGTCTTGTCCGGATCCGTGGGGCAACCGTCGTTGCAGTTCGCCACGCCGTCGCCATCACCATCGGTATCCGGGATCCCGCAACCGCATTCACCCGGAGAGGTCTTGTTCGGGTCGTTCACGCAACCATCGATCAGGTCGCAGGCACCATCGCCGTCGGTATCCGGCAGCGGGGTGTGTTCGCAAACGCCTCCGATCACTTGTTCGAGCGTGCAGGGGTTTCCATCGTCCGGGCAGGGCACGGTAGAGCCTGCGCATAGACAGTTGGTGCCGATCACATCGCCCGTGGTGCCGCTGTTGCCGTCATCGCAAGGCGTTCCGGGTTCGGGGTTCCCGCAGCCGCAGGTACCCGGAGCGGTCTTGTTCGCATCGTTCGGGCAACCGTCGTTGCAATCGGCGGTCAGATCGCCGTCCGTATCGGTATCCGCAACTCCGCAGCCGCAGACGCCCGGGGCGATCTTGTTGGGGTCGCTCGGGCAGCCGTCGTTGCAGTTCGGCGTGCCGTCGCTGTCGGAATCCGTATCCGCCACACCGCATCCGCAGATCCCCGGAGAGGTCTTGTTGGGGTCGTTCGGGCAGCCGTCGTTGCAGTTCGGCGTACCGTCGCCATCGCTATCGGTATCCGCCACACCGCATCCACAAACACCCGGCGCGATCTTGTTGGGGTCGTTCGGGCAGCCGTCGTTGCAGTTGGCCGTGCCGTCACCGTCGGTATCGGTATCCGCAACGCCGCAACCGCACTGGCCCGGCGAGGTCTTCAAGGGATCGTTCGGGCAGCCATCGTTGCAGTTCGCGGTACCATCACCGTCCGTGTCCGTATCGGCAATGCCGCAACCGCATTGGCCTGGCGTAATCTTATTGCCATCGGCAGGGCACTGGTCGTTGCTATTGCTCACGTAGCCGGGAGGCGGGGTGCAGGACGATTGGGTCACGGC
>CAZFAW010000159.1:0-6385 GCA_964517015.1 uncultured Chryseobacterium sp. | reverse complement strand
CCTCGCCGTTGTTCGGCGCCGTGGCTCCGCAAAGCGCCATCATGGGCCACAGCATGGGCGGGGGTGCTTCCATGCTTGCCGCCGCCTCTGCTTCCGCCATAGCAGCCGTGGTGAATTTCTCCGCTGCGGAGACCAACCCTTCGGCCATCGCTGCCGCACCGGCGATCACCGCGCCAACGCTCATGTTCGCCGCCAGTGAGGATTGCGTGACACCCCTTGCGGACCACCAGCAGCCCATGTACGATGCACTGACCAACGCCTGCCGCGCCCTGGTCAACATCACCGGCGGCGGGCATTGCTACTTCGCCAACACCAATTTCAACTGCAGCTTCGGTGAATTCACCTGCGGACCGGACCTTGCGATCACGCGCGAGCAACAGCAGGACGTGGCCTCCGACCTGGCACTGCTGTGGTTGGACCATTTCGTGAAGGGCGACGCTTCCGCATGGAACGCGTTCAACGATTCGATCGCGACCACTTCACGGGCGACCTGCACGACCACATGCCTCTCCACCCCGGTGCCTGCACGTTCCGCTGGGGCGACCGTGCCGTGGTTCGACCCGGAGACCGGCTGCCTGAGCGGGTTGGTGCCGGGAGCGCGGGTGGTGGTGAGCGATCCCTCAGGCAGGCGGGTGGCGGACATGCGGGCCCGTGATGATGGACGCGCTGAATTCGGCAACCACACGCCGGGTGTGTACATCTGGCGAGCGACCGTGGCCCGAAGCATGCAGGGAAGTGGTTGTTTCGTGCAGCCATGATGCCTTCAGCCGGACCCGGAAAGGCGCGGCGCTTCGCCTACCGCGCGGCGAACGCCTTTTGCCGCTTCCTCGCGATCGCCGCATTCGCCCTGGCGCTCCACCCGTCGCATGCCCAGGTGATGCGCCTGGATCGGTCGCTGGTCGGGTTCACCAGCGATGCCCAGCTCGAACGGATCGAGGCGTCCACCACCCATGCCACCGGCGCGCTGGACGCCTCAGCGCGCACCTTCGCCGTGCGGATCCCGATCGCCACGTTCGAGGGGTTCAACAGCCCGCTGCAACGCGAGCATTTCAACGAGAACTACATGGACTCGGAGGCCATCCCCGATGCCCAGTTCAAAGGGCGCGTGATCGAAGCGGTCGATCTCTCGCAAGCAGGCACGGTCAAGGT
The DNA here is from genome assembly GCA_964517015.1 of uncultured Chryseobacterium sp. Taxonomy (GTDB): domain Bacteria; phylum Bacteroidota; class Bacteroidia; order Flavobacteriales_F; family PHOS-HE28; genus PHOS-HE28. The sequence continues at coordinate 5,236 of CAZFAW010000159.1, read as the reverse complement.
CAGGGCCAAAGGCGTACTTTCCATACATGGTGTGGACCAGGAGCGCATCATCGCGTGCGAGCTCATCGTCTCTGAGGATGGTGTACGCGTGACGTCGGAGTTCAACGTGGTCCTTTCCGACCACGACATCCGCGTACCCGGCATCGTACGGCAGAAGATCGCGCCTGCGGTGAAGGTGAGGATCGACCTGTTGTTCCGTTCAGCCACACCGTGATCCGGCCTGGCCACGCGCTGCTGCTGTTCGTGCATGCGTGCACGGCCTTCGCCCAATACCCCGACATGCGCCGCGTGGAGCTGCGCGCGGGGGATCAACGGCCCCACATCAACTGCCTGGCCCAGGGCCCGCACGGGTTGTTGTGGGCCGGCAGTGATATCGGGGTGATCCGGACCGATGGGTTGCGGCACGATCTCGTGGTGCGCTCGGAACCCGCCACGGTAACGGCCATGGCATCCGGTGCGCAGGCCGTCTACGCGGCCTTGAGCAATGGTGTGGTGATCCGCATGCGCGGGCTTCGTGTCGATACGGTGTTCGCGGATACGTTGCTGGCCCGTTCCCCGGTGCATCGCATGCTGGAGCTGAACGGCGATCTGTTGCTGGGCACCTATGGCGCCGGGTGTTGGTGGTGGACCGGGCGAGGTGGCCTTTCCCGGATCCGCATGCGCATCGACGCAGACCATGGCATGCCGGACGACCACGTCAACGACCTTCAGGCGCTCGGCGACGGTACCGTGGCGGTGGCCACCGATCAAGGCATCGCCATGATCGACAGCACGCACGTGCTCCGGGTGCTCGATGAGTCCACGGGCATACCCGATAACCTGATCCTTTCGCTCACGCTGGATGGCGAGGGCCGGCTTTGGGCCGGCAGCGACCAGCGCGGCGCGTTCCCCGTGGCGACCGGGGGAACGGGTGTTGGTACCGTACCGGATGCCGCACTGCTTGGCGAGGGACAGGCCCGCAGCCTGGCCTACAGCAAGGGCATGATCTGGATGGCCACGGCGGATCGCGGTGTGGTGGTGAACGACCTGCGCGGCGCGCGCTACCATCCACCCGCCTCCGAAGGCACAGTGCGCGCGGTGGCCGTGTGTGCAGCGAAGGATGGCGCCGTGTGGTGGTGCGATGGGACCGATGTGTTGCGCCGGTGCGATCCCGACGTACTGGTGATGCCGGAGCACGAGGGCTTCGATCTGCGGAACGCTTCGGCATTGTGCAGCGATGCGATCGGGAACATTTGGTTCGCGATCGATCAGCGGGTGCTGCGGCACGAATGCACCTTCGGTGATGCGGATTCGCTGATGATCCTGCAGCTGCCCGTGGGCGGCGCCACCATCACGGCACTGCATGTCGATGATGCGGGCACCCTATGGGCGGGCACCATGGGCGGCGGTGTGTTCGCCTACAGACCGGACGGCAGCACGCAGCGTTGGACGGAGCACGACGGCCTGGTGAACGACAACGTGCTGGCCATTGCCCACGATGCACATGGCGTGGTGCTCGGTACGCTCGCGGGCATCGGCCGGATCGATCGCGCGGGAACCCCTTCGATCCCGGCGGCCGGCACACCGGCCTTCATCTACGATGCAGTGCTGGATCGCAGGGGGCGCGCGTGCTACGCCACCGATGGGGACGGGGTGCTGCGCCTCGAACCCGATGGGCGGTTGCGTTCCATCACCGACCCGCTCCGTACCCTGCGCACGTTCTACTCCCTCACCATCGATGAGCGCGGCAGCATCTGGGCGTGCGGTCCGGGCACGGGGTTCTGCGTGTTGGGCGACACCATGCTGACCTCCTATTCCGCGGGCGTGCCCCCGCTGGACGCCGAGGTATTCGCGCTGGAAAGCCACCAAGGGCACGTACTGGCCTTCGGCGAACGCGGTGTGGCCGTGTTCGATCCCGTTTCGCGACGATCCTTCGACATCGGTCCCGACCTGGGTCTGGCCGGTCTGCAGATGCCGCTCAACGCATCCTGCACCGACACCACGGGCGCGGTTTGGATCGCGTGCAACAGGGGGTTGGTGCGGTTGCGGCCCGGTGCGGAAGTGCTCGATCCCAGTGTGCCCGTGGTGATCACCGACCTGATGTGGGGCGATGTGGCGCTACCGGTGAAGGACGGCCTCGAACTGCGCTACGATCAGAATTTCCTCACGTTCCATTTCGCAGCCCTGCGCTACGGATCGCCGGAAGGCCTGCGCTTCCAGGTTCGCCTGGTGGGCTTCGATACCGGCATCAAGGAGACCCGCGACCGGGAGGCGAGCTGGTCGCGCTTGCCACCGGGTGAGTACGAGTTGCAGGTGCGGGCATCCGTGGGCAACGCGTCGCCCTCCAACGGATGGACCTCGCTCCATGTGAAGGTGCTGGCCCCGTGGTACCGCAGGGGGTGGGCGGTGGTGCTGTGGATCGCCCTCGGGGCCGGCTTCCTGCTCGCAGCACTGCGCCTGCGCGACGCCCGCCTGCGTGAACGGGACCGCATGGAAAAGGAAAAGGTCCGTTTCCAACTCGATGCGTTGCGCAGCCAGGTGAACCCGCATTTCCTGTTCAACAGCTTCAACACGCTGATCGAGCTGATCGAAGAAGACCGGGGCAAGGCCGTGGACCATGTGCAGCAGCTCAGCGATTTCTTCCGCGATATCCTCCAGGTTCGCGAGAAGGAGCTGATCACCTTGGGCGAGGAGATCGCACTGATGCGGAACTACTTCGCGCTGGAAGAGCGCCGTTTCGGCGACCGGATCCGGCTGGTGGAACGGATCGACCATGCGTTGCTGTCGCACTCGCTCCCGCCGCTCACCCTGCAATTGCTGGTGGAGAACGCGATCAAGCACAACACCGCCACCACGGCCCAACCCCTGATCGTGGAGGTGACCGCCGAGAACGGTGTTGTGCGCGTACGCAACCCGCTGCGGCCACGCACCACCAGTTCGCGCAGCACGGGGTTCGGATTGGACAGCATACGGCAGCGCTACGCCGCATTAACCGCCGGTCCCGTGGAAGTGGGGCAGGAAGGCGGCTTCTTCGAAGTGCGGATACCTTTGGTGGCACCCGAACCATGACCGTATTGATCGTAGAGGACGAGCAGGCCGCCGTGAAGCGGATGCGGAAATTGCTCGAGGAGATCGATCCGTCCATCCGGGTCGTGGGAACCACGGACACCGTGCCTGCCACGGTGGAATGGCTGGAGGACAACGAATGGCCGGACCTGGCCTTCTTCGATGTGCAACTGGCCGATGGCGAGAGCTTCGCGGTCTTCGAACGGATCGAGGTGAAATGCCCCGTGATCTTCACCACCGCCTACGACGAGCATGCCTTGAAAGCCTTCAAGGTGAACGCGCTGGACTACCTGCTGAAACCGGTGAAGAAGGAGGAATTGGAGGCCTCGCTCCAGCGCGTGCGCAGTCTTCGGGTGGTGCGCGACCATACCCGCTTGACGAACGATCAGGCCGCCGCACCCGCCCCGATCAAACGGTTCCTGATCCGCTACGGCGATCATTTCAAAGTGGTGGACGTGGGCGATGTGGCCTATGTGCACAGCATGGAAAAGAACACCTTCCTGCGCACGCGCGAAGGCCGCGATCTGCCGCTGGACGAAAGTCTGGACCGGTTGGAGAAGCAGCTCGATCCCCAGCAGTTCTTCCGCATCAACCGGCAGGTGATCGCCTCGCTCCGCAGCATCAAGGAACTGCTTGCCTATAGCAAGAGCCGGGTAAAGGTGCGTTTCGAGCCCCCTTACGAAAGCGATGCGGTGGTGAGCAGCGAGCGCAGTGCCGAATTCAAGCGCTGGCTGGCCGGGGGCTGAAGCCGCTCCCGCTCCATCCGTCGTTCTTCCCGTTCCATCCGGACCCCTTCTTCCAAGGCGCGTTTCGGGGCCTTGCTTTGTCCGCACACAGGGAACGAACGGTCATGCTGAAGCGAGCGATCTTCGGGAAGTGGGGAGTTCCGTGCCGGGGAGGGCATGGGCGGCAGCCGTTCGCTCCTTGTGTGAACTGATCCCATGTCCCGGACACCCTCCAACGAACGCCCCATGAACGGCTTGCTGGTGATCGAACCCCGCGACCTGGAGCTGCTGCTGGCCACCGATCCGGCGGAACTGCTCGGGCGCATCATGCGCATGAACCGGTCTCCCCGGTACCACAATTCCCTGGACGCCATCGATGTGATGCAGCGCCTTCAGGAACTGCGACAGGAACTCCAGAAGGGCAGTTCGACCCTCTAGATCGACCATGGGCACCGCCATTCCGTCATCGACTTCTCCCGGTTCGTCGGATTTCCGCATCCCACAGCCCTCGACCGCACGTAAGATCGCAGGCCACCGGACCGGCAGAAAACCACCCGCCATGCAACGTTCCGCTCCACGCCCTACCACCCTCGTCGCCGCCATCCTGTTGGCGGCCCTGCTCATCGGTAACCAATCCTGCAAGCACGAACCTCCCGTGGTGCCCGAACTCGTTTTCAATGGCGGCGGTGGTGGCGGTGGCACCGGCGGCACGGACACGATCAACCTCGATCCCTGCGATCCGGACACGGTCTACTTCCAGAACACCATCCTTCCGTTGCTCATTTCCTACTGCGCCGGTGAAGGCTGTCACGATGCGATCACGCACGAGGAAGGTGTGCGGTTGTACGATTACTCGCACATCATGCAGCAGGTCACCCCGGGCAATCCCGGCAACAGCGACCTGTGGACCGATGGGATCACCGAGACCGGAGGAGATGCCATGCCACCTCCCGGTGAACCCCAGTTGACCTCGGAACAGGAGCAGCTGATCTACACTTGGATCATGCAGGGCGCGCTGAACAACTCCTGCACGGAGTGCGACACCACGGAGATCACGTTCTCCGGGAACATATTGCCCTTGTTCGCCGGCCATTGCAACGGTTGCCACAGCGGGAGTTCCCCCGATGGCGGGCTGGACCTGACGAGTTGGGCCGTGGGCAACACCATCGCCCTCGATGGACGTCTTGCGGGTGCCGTTCAGCACGATCCGAACTACACGGCCATGCCCCCTTCCGGCAACCTCTCCGCCTGCCAGATCGATCAGATCCTGATGTGGATCGCCGACGGTGCGCCCAACAACTGATGATGAAGCGTACGCATATCGCGCTCCTGCTGGCGACCCTTTCGCTGGGCGGTTGCTACTACGATGTGGAGGAGGAGTTGTACCCTGGCTCGTTCTGCGATGTGGCGAACGTGACCTGGTCCGGGACCATCAAACCCATCGTGGACCTGACCTGCGCAACGCC
>CAZFAW010000158.1:2057-6388 GCA_964517015.1 uncultured Chryseobacterium sp. | reverse complement strand
CGACCTCATCGCCATGAACGCGCTGTTCCGGCCCGGCCCGCTGGAGTACATCCCCAGCTTCATCCGGCGGAAGCACGGGCAGGAGCGGATCAGCTACGACCTCCCCGAAATGGAGGAACTGCTCAAGGACACCTACGGCATCACCGTGTACCAGGAACAGGTGATGCTGCTTTCGCAGAAGCTCGCCGGCTTCAGCAAGGGCGACGCCGATGTGCTGCGCAAGGCGATGGGCAAGAAGGACCGCGCCACACTGGACAAGATGAAGGGCAAGTTCCTGGAAGGCACCGCCGCCAGGGGCCTGGACCCGAAGGTCTGCGAAAAGGTGTGGAAGGATTGGGAAGCGTTCGCGCAATACGCCTTCAACAAGAGCCACAGCACCTGCTATGCGTTCGTGGCCTACCAGACGGCCTGGTTGAAGGCCAACTACCCCGGCGAGTACATGGCCGCGGTGCTCACCCATTCCCAGGGCAGCATCGACAAGATCACCTTCTTCATGGAGGAGTGTCGCCGCATGGGCATCCCCGTGCTGGGCCCGGACGTGAACGAGAGCGGCCTGCAGTTCGGCGTGAACAAGGCCGGCCAGATCCGTTTCGGGCTGGGTGCCGTGAAGGGGGTGGGGGAGGCGGCCGTGGAAGCGATCGTGAACGCGCGCCAGGCGGATGGACCGTTCGCCTCCGTCTTCGACCTGGTGCGCCGGGTGAACCTGCGCGCCGCCAACCGGAAGGCGCTGGAAAGCCTGGCGTACGCTGGCGCCTTCGATTCCCTCGGTGTGGAACGCGCGCGCTTCTTCTACAGTGCCGGACCGAACGACCAGAACAACATGGAACGCCTGGTGCGCTACGGCCAGCAGGTCCAGGACATGGCCACGTCCACCCAGGTGAACATGTTCGGCGAGGTGGAGGATGGTGCCGGCATCCCGGAGCCGCAACTGCCCATGGCCGAGGGGTGGAGCGCCTTGGAGCAGCTCCATCACGAGAAGGAAGTGATCGGCTTCTACCTCAGCGGGCACCCGCTCGATGATCACCGTTTCGAGTTGAAGCACCTCTGCAACACCACCCTCGATAAATTGGGCGATCTGCGTGCCCTGGCCGGACGTGAACTCAGTTTCGCGGGCATCGTTACCCGTGCCGACCATCGCATCGCCAAGAGCGGCAAGCCCTTCGGTAGCTTCACCATAGAAGACCATTCCGGCACGCAGGAATTCATGCTCTTCAGCGAGGACTACCTGAAATTCAAGGTCTACCTGGTGCAGGGCACCCTGCTGTACGTGAAGGCCCGCGCCCAGGAGCGCACCTGGGGGCGCGATGAAGGCCAGATGGAGTTGAAGATCTCCGGCGTGGACGTGCTGAGCGACGTGCGTGAGAAGTACATCAACCGGTTGAAACTTAGCGTGGATGCCGACCGCATGGACGACACCGGCACGGACCGTGTGGCCGAACTGTTGCGCAACCATCCTGGCAAATGCAAAGTGAGCGTGAACCTGACCAGTGCGGAAGAGAAACTGAGCGTGGAGCTGGCCGCAACCACCGTCAGCGTGTCAGTGACCAATGAACTGGTTCAAGCCCTGGAAGCCCTGCCCAACGTCACCTGGAGCCTTAGCTGACCAACTGTCATGGAAAACCGTTGTGGCCCCGGCATTGACCAGGGGTGCGCACGCGGTACGTTTGTGACCGTAAACACACAGCAACCTGCAAGGGAGCGATCCCAACAACCCGAACGAACAATGGCACTCCAATTCACAGATGGGAATTTCGAGGACCTGGTCCTGAAGAGCGACAAGCCGGTGATGGTGGACTTCTGGGCCGAATGGTGCGGACCCTGCCGCATGGTGGGTCCCGTGGTGGAGGAACTGGCCAAGGAATACGACGGAAAGGTCGTGATCGGCAAGCTCAACGTGGATGAGAACGCCCAGATAAGCATGAAGTACGGGATCCGTTCGATCCCCACCATCCTCTTCTTCAAGGACGGGCAGCTCGTGGATCGTAGCGTGGGTGCGGTGCCCAAGGCCATGCTGGCCCAGAAGCTGCAGGCTCAACTGGCCTGAACCGCCAAGGATCGTTAATGCGCGAAGGACAGGGACCCCGTTCCTTGTCCTTCGTCTTTTGACATTTGCCCGTCATGCTCGAACAGGAGATCCAGCGCCTCAGCAAACTGGAGTTTTTCGCCCGGCACGTGGTGGAGGGCTTCCTCGCAGGCCTGCATAAGAGCCCGTTCCACGGCTTCAGCGTGGAATTCGCCGAGCACAGGGCCTACAACCCCGGCGAGAGCACGCGCCACATCGACTGGAAGCTCATGGCGCGCACCGACAAGGTGTTCGTGAAGAAGTACGAGGAGGAGACCAACCTGCGGTGCCAGCTGGTGATCGATGCCAGCAGCAGCATGTACTACCCCCAGGTGCCGCAAGGCGATGGGGAGCGCCTGAACAAGATCCGCTTCGCCGTGCATGCCGCCGCCGCATTGATCCAGCTGCTCCGCATGCAACGCGATGCAGCGGGGCTGAGCGTGTTCGCCGACACCGTTACGGTGAACGAGCGGGCGCGCAGCAACGCCGCCCACCTGCGCCACCTCACCGCGCAGCTCGAGGCGCTTTTGTCCGACAGCGCGGCCACCACCGGCAGGCGCACCTTCGCGGTCGATGCCCTGCATGCGATCGCCCAGCAGGTGCATCAGCGCAGCCTGGTGGTGATCTTCAGCGATATGCTGGACACCAGCGACCGGGCGGACGACCTCTTCGCCGCGCTCCAGCACCTGCGCTTCCACAAGCACGAGGTGATCCTTTTTCACGTGGTGGACCGGAAGAAGGAACTCGAACTGGCCCTGGAGGACCGCCCCTACACGTTCGTGGACATGGAAAGCGGTGAACAGGTGAAGGCCCACGCGGCGGAGGTCCGGGAAGCCTACCGTACGGCCATGGCCGCCCATTGGCACCAGTTGAAGTTGCGTTGCGGCCAGTACCGGATCGATCTGGTCGAGGCCGACATCAACCAGGGCTTCGAACCCATCCTGTTGGAGTTCCTGGTGAAGCGGGCGCGGCTGTACTGATGGAGACTTTCAACACGGGGTTGCGGCGATCCCCGATGCGGTTACATTTGCCCCGCTTTTGGGGGAACCCGAAGCCAACGGTCCGGTAGTTCAGCTTGGTTAGAATGCCGGCCTGTCACGTCGGAGGTCGCGGGTTCGAGCCCCGTCCGGACCGCTTGGAAAAGGCCATCTTCGGATGGCCTTTTCACGTTCTCTCCGGTATGCGATCCGCACTCCTGTTCCTGGCGTTGTTGCGAACCCTGCTCCTTGCCGCCCAGGATCCCGAACTGCTGCCCGACAACCGCAAGGACCTGCGCGAAGCCGCCAACGACACGGCCCGTGCCGAGGCCCTGGCGCGCATTTGCTTCAACCTCATCTCCACCGATCCGGACAGCGCGCGCTGGTACGGCGAACAAGCCCTTGCCCTGGCCCGGCGCATCGGGGACCCGAAGGCCTTGGGCGATGCGCACAACAACATGGGCTGGTTCCTTGCGCAACAGGGGGAGTTGGACAGCGCGGAGGCGTACCTCGGCCGGGCACTGAGCTACTTCCAGAGAACGGGAAAACAACAGTACATCGCGGTAACCCTCGGAAATCTGGGCTGGGTGGCCAACAATCGCGGCGACCAGGTGCATGCCGTGCAGCACTTCCAGGCTTCGCTGCGCGCGAACGAACTGGCTGGAGATAGTGCCGGCATGGCCGTGGCCTTCTACTCGATCGGCACCACTTACCGCAAGGCCCGGGAACATTCCCATGCACTGGAGAACCTCCAGCGCGCGCTGGAACTCGAGAAAGCGCTGGGACGATCGCAAAAGGTGGCGTTCTGCCAGCAGGCGATCGCCAATGTGTACAACGACCTCGGCGATCCCGCCAGGGCATTGCCGTACTACGAAGAAGCCTTCCGTACCCACCTGCAACGCGGCGACCCGGTCGCAGCGGGCATCGTGCAGGAGAACATCGGCGACATGTACTCCGACCCCGATCCGCGAAAGGCCTTGGCACACTACACGATCGCGCTGCAGCATTATGACAGCGCGCACAGCGATCGGGACCGGGCGTACGTGTTGCGACGCATCGGTCGCATGCACCTGGCTCTAGGTGAACCGCATGACGCGCGCACCGCGTTGGACACCGGGCGCGCGCTGGCGGTGGCAGGTGGGTCCACGGAACTCGTGATGGAATACGAACTGGCGCTCGCCGAACTGGCCCGCGCGGAGAAGGACGCCGCCGGTGTGTTCGACCACTATGCGCGGTACCTGGAAATGAAGGACAGCTTGCAAGGAGCGGATACGCAGCGGGAGTTGGCCCGC
>CAZFAW010000158.1:0-1957 GCA_964517015.1 uncultured Chryseobacterium sp. | reverse complement strand
ATGAAACTGCTCCGGAGCCAGATGAACCCGCACTTCATCTACAACTGCCTCAACAGCGCGGCGCGCATGACACAGGCCGGCAGGCAGGTGGAGGCCCTGGCCTACCTGCAAGGCTTCGCCCGGTTGTTGCGCATGGTGCTGGACCAGAGCGTGAACGACCGGGTGCGGGTCCAGGAGGAACTGGACTTCCTTCGCCAGTACCTGAAGCTGGAGGCGCAACGCTTGGAGGGGCTCGTGTACGATGTAACGGCGGACAACGCGCTATTGGACGAAGGATCGGAACTGCCGGCGCTCATCGTGCAGCCGTTCGTGGAGAACGCCGTGTGGCACGGGCTGGCCAACAAACAAGGTGAACGCTCGATCCACGTGCACTTCGCCGCCACCGATCGGGGGATCGTCTGCACCATCGCGGACAACGGCGTGGGGCGCGAACAGGCGGCCATGGCCGGCTCCGAACGCGAGCAGGGACATCGTTCCCTGGGCTTGCAACTCACCAACGAACGATTGAAACTGCTTTCCCGCCGTCTCGCCGATTCCGGCGCGATCACGGTGGAGGATCTCAGGCACCCCGATGGCTCGGCGGCCGGTACGCGCGTGACTATCACCCTGGGTTGATCCCCATTGGATCGAGTGGTTTCCCCTTCGCGCCGATCGGACCGCCCCCTGGACGCTGCGACGCATGCACAGGCGCCCTGCGCGATGCAGCGCTGTCCCGCTCGCGCCATATAGTCCGGCCCGATGGCATGGTGCGCGCCATCTATCTTGCCGACATGATCCGTGCGGTGATCGTGGACGACGACGCGGCCAACCGCGATTACCTGCGCGAACTGCTGCGCGCGCAGGCCGAGGTGGAGGTGGTGGGCGAAGCGGAGAACATCGCCAAGGCCGCCGAACGCATCGAGGCCACCCGGCCGGACCTGCTCTTCCTGGACGTGGAAATGCCCGGCGGCAGCGGCTTCCACCTGTTGAAGCAGCTCGGCTCGTGGTCCTTCGAGGTGGTGTTCACCACGGGTTTCCAGCGCTATGCGATCCAGGCGATCCGCTTCAGCGCGCTGGATTACCTCTTGAAACCCGTGCAGCCCGACGAACTGGACGCTACGCTCGGGCGCTTCCGCCAGCGGCACCCGGATCAGGACCGCACCGCGTTGCAGCAACAGTTCCTGAGCAACGTGGGCCAGATCGATGAGCGTGGCATGAAGCTCACGCTCACGGCCGGCGATCGCACCTACTTCATCGCCCCGTCGGAGATCACGCACTGCACCGCGGACGACAACTACACGGAACTCCATACCGGGGACGAGCGCCGCTTCATCTCCGCACGCACGTTGAAGGATTATGAGGACATGCTCGCACCGCTGGGCTTCATCCGGGTGCACCGTTCCTCGCTCGTGAACCGCACCGCGATCACCCACCTGGACGATGGGCACGTGGTGTTGAAGAACGGCGGGCGTCTCGGGATCAGCCGACGAAAGCGGGAGGAGGTGATGCGTGCACTGGCCGGCTGAGCCGTTCGCACGGGATCCGACCGCGCCGGCATGGAACATGGGCGTGTGCGGGACATGTCGCGGCCGGGTTCAAGGGCCTCGATACGGGCAGCCCGCCATCCATCACGGTGCGCAACGCGCACCCATCCGACCCATGGTGTCGTCCACCGCACCCTCGATCGCGCCGCCGCTCCCTCGATATCCCTTTCAATCGGGTCTGCCCGGGCGTTGATTCGCGCCATCAGATCCACACCGATGCGCTACATCACCCTGCTCGCCAGCACGAGCCTGGCCCTGTCGTTGAACGCCCAATGGAGCCTGGACGCCAACACCCCCATGATCGTGTGCGACGCGCCGAACGCCCAGCGCTTCACGCGTGCGATCGCTGACGGCGGGTCGGGCTGGTTCGTGTTCTGGAGCGATCTGCGCAACGATCCCCAGAAGGCGGAGCTCTTCGGCCAGCACTTCGATGC
>CAZFAW010000157.1:0-6424 GCA_964517015.1 uncultured Chryseobacterium sp. | reverse complement strand
GCCTTGTCCGCGGGCACGTCCTTGCGCGCACGGTGCCGTGCGTTCATGCCGGCGATCATGTCCTGCGAGATGTCCAGGTCCGCATTGCCCACCCAGATCTGTCCGCCAGGCTCCACGCTGATGATGTAGTCGTAGTGGGCGGTCTCGTTGTATTCCTTCAGGAAGGCTTCGATCTCCGAGCTCACTTCGGCCAGGATGTCCATCTCCAGCTGTTGCATGCGCGTTTCGCTGTTGTGCTTCAGCTCGGCGATGCGTTGTTGCAGTTCGTCCATGCGCCGCGAGGTGGCCTCCTTTTCTGCCACGGTCATGTACGTGGGGTCCTTGCCCGCCAGTTCCTGGAACTCCGTTTGCGCCTTGCCCAGTTCCTTGTTCCATTGGGCTTCCACGCGCTGGCTCTCGCTCTTGTAGTGCGCGCTGCGTTCCTTCATCAGGTCCAGGTTCTCGCGCAGGCTGTCGATGAAGAAGAACGCGATGCGGGCGTCCTTCAACCCCGTGCTGTCGCGTGCGGTAATGGGCAGGGCGCCTTCCGGCGACAGGTCAACCGATGCGGGAGCGGGGCCGGAGCTGCTGCGGGAGAGCGCCCACGCGGCGAGCGCGGTGAGCACCACGTTCCACGCGACCAGGACGATGCCGAGGGTACGGTTCATGGGCAGGGGGAAGGAAGGGCCGAAGGTAGATCGGACCCCTCAGCCAACCCGCCGCACGTTCAGCGCTGCACCACCAGCTTCGCAGTATAGGAGCGCGCGCTGGAAACCGCTTGCAGGAGGTAGGTGCCCGGGGCCACGTCCGTCACATCCACCACCGCCGTGGCGCGGGCGTTCGAAACCGTGCGCAGTACCAGAGCGCCGCTCAGGTCGAAGAGGCCGATCTCCACCCTTCCCGAAGGAAGCCCGGTGATCGTAACGTGTGTGTGCGCAGGGTTCGGCGAAACGGCCAGTTGTGCGGCCACGGGGTCCAGGATCCCCACGAACGCATCGATGCTCACGCAGGAGGTGTCGTTGGTCTCATCGGCATCGGTGGCAAGGTCCGCCCAGGCGCAGAGCGTTCCGGTCTCGTTGCTCGTGGGCGTGAACGGTGTGCTGAACGTGAACAGCGCGCTGTCGCCCGGTAGCAGGGCGGGGGTGGTGTACATCTGCGCAACGGGCGTGCCCCCGTTCCACGCATACTTCATGGGGAAGTTCACCATGGTCACGTTGCCCAGGTTCTTCACCCAGGCGCGCACGGTGGTGGGTCCGGTCACATCCAGTCCGTCGATCAGTCCGAAGAATCCCGTGCAATCCAGATCGTAGATGGGCACTTCGCTGGTTTGCAGGCCCAGGTGGAAGTCGGCGGTCTCGCGATCTCGGTATTCCGCCCAGACGTTGCTCAGTACTTCATAGGTGCGCAAGCTGAACGGTGGCTGGATGTCCTGCGCGATGTTCACGAAATCGCCCAGCATGTACCATTCCACGTACACGCTGCCCTCGGTGATCGTGAACGGCGTGGTGACAGGATGGATGTGATCACCGGGGCCACCGGAGCTGGGAGCCACCATGATGCTGTCGATCAAGGTACCGTGCGTGCCATCGGGCCCGTCATCGTCCCAGATCCGCAACACATAGCCCACGGGTGTGGTGTTGCTGCTGATGCGGATGCGCACACCGGTGACATAGGCCGGGTACACCGGCGGCACGATCTGCACTCCGACCCCCGCGTTGCCGCCCGCCCAACCGATGCCCACGAAGTCGTCGAGCGGGCCGCTCCAACCGATCACCTGGGTGGCGAGCGTGGTATCGTACACCACCAGTTCCTGGTTGCGCGTGTTGTTGGTGATCACCACTTCACCGGGTATGCCGGAGATGGACCCCTCGAATCGATAGGTGCCTTGTTGTGTGGGGTTGAAAGTGGCGGGGAAGGTGATCGTGGTGTCGATGCCCGGGGGAAGGGTGTCCACCGGCCAGGTGTCGAGCACGATCGGTGTGCCCGCCGTGTTGTACACGGTGCCTTGGGTCGTAAGGCCGCCGAGGCCCACGTTGCCCGTATTGCGTACGTTGATCGTGAGCGGGAATTGCGGACCGAACCGTTTCAGGCTGCTGCCCTTCGAGCTTTCATCGCTCACCCATTCCACGCTCGCATCGATGATGTCGATCAGCGGAACGGCCGGTGCGTAGTAACGCACCGCATACCCGGTCTGTGGGTAGGCATCGGCACTGTGCTGCAGTCCGATGTCGCCGGTAAGGCTCTCGATGCCCGTGAGCAGGTCGCCGTTGAAGCTGAAGCCCGTTTGCTCCATGTACTGCACCGTGATCGTGGAATCGAGCTTGTTCAGGATCACCTGGAAACTGTTCTCGCCGGTGTAGCCGGGTGCCACGCTGGTCCAGAACGGCAGGTCGAGCCAGCTCACGATGGTGATCGTAGGGTCGTCGAAGTACCAGCATGTACCGGTATTGCCGGTGCCTGTGAAGTTCAGGTCGGACATGAGGCAGGCCACGTAATCGTTCGGCGCACCGGGCTCCGGGATCACGGGAAAGGGCGACGCCACGTTCACGTTGTTGAAGGCGATGTAGCCGTTGCTGCCGATCCACACCTTCTTGGGCGCGTACCAGTAGAATGGCATGTTCGTTTGCATGAGGAAGGGCCCCACCACGTTGTCGTCGGCGAGCCCTGTCACCTGCGTGCCGAACCCGGTGATGTCGATCCAGTTGTAGACCGGTCCGTCCGGTTCATTGCTGTCCTTCCAGGTGTAGCCGTAAGCATCGGGCCCGCCCGAAGCGGCCAGCAGCGAAGTGGCGAAGGCAAGGGTGGGAAGAAGGGTGGCGGTCCGCATCATGGCGCAACGGTTGGTGCGGGGAAGTTAGCAGCCGTTTTGCACGTACCGCGCGAACACCCGCGTACCGCACGCGGCGGATACGGGTCAGAGGCTCAGCAGGTCCTTGAACCGCGCGCTTTGCCGACGGCTCACCTCCACCTGCTCGCCGGTCTTGAGCTTCACCAGCAACCCGCCGCTGAACCAGGGCTCGATCCTGTCCACGTGCTTCAGGTTCACGATGTGCTTGCGGCTGGTGCGGAAGAAGGTGAGGGGGTCGAGCTTCTTCTCCAGGTTGTTCAAGCTGCGCAGTACCAGTGGTTTTTGATCGGCGAAGAGCACGCGCACGTAGTTGCCCTCGCTCTGGAACAGCCGCACGTCCTTCAGGGTCACGAACCAGCACTTGTCGTTGTCGCGCAGGAAGATCTGGTCGTCGGCCCGGAGGATCTCGCGTTGCGGCAGGTCGGCATCGGCCGCGCGGGTCGTTTTCGACAACGCGGCGGCCAGCCGCTCGGGATCCACCGGTTTGAGCAGGTAGTCCAGGGCGTTCACCTGGAAGGCACGGATCGCGTGCTCGTCGAATGCGGTGACGAAGACCACCTGCGGCGCAGGGTCCAGCGCCTCCAGCAGGTCGAAGCCCGTGCGCCCGGGCATCTGCACGTCGAGGAAGAGCAGTTGCGGGTGCAGTTCCCCGATCAGCTTTTCCGCTTCGTCGGCGTTGGCGGCCTCGCCCACGACCTCCACTTCAGGGTGCTTGGCCAGCAGCGAGGCCAGTTCCTTCCGTGCCAGCCGTTCATCGTCGATGATCAGTGCTTTCATGGTTCGTTGGTGTTCCGTTCGGGTGGGGTGAATTCGATGCTCTTGCCGGCGGCGATGGGGATCTCCACTTCGGTCACCACCATGCCGTCGCGGTTCTCGATGCGCAGTTCGGCTTTGCGGCCGTACAGCATTTCAAGGCGCTTGCGGGTGTTCTCCAGTCCGATGCCGTTGGAGGGGGTGCCGGTTCGTTCCGGTGCATGGGGGTCGTAGGTACCGCTGTTCTTCACCGAGAGCAACAGGCCGTCCAGCGTGCGGTGCACACCCACTTCCAGGTCCCCGCCGGCGGTGAGGTTTGCGATGCCGTGGCGCACGGCGTTCTCGGCGAGGGTCTGCAGCATCATCGGCGGCACGGGCAGGCGGTCCATGCCTTCTTCCACGTCGAACCGCACGCGCAGGCGCTCCTCGAAGCGCATGGCTTCCAGTTCGAGATAGGCCTTCACGATGTCGAGCTCTTCGCCCAGCGGCACCGTGTTGCGGCGTACCGTCATCATGCTGTTGCGGAGGATGTTGCTCAATTGCGTGATCGAGCGCTTTGCACGGGCCGGATCCTCGTCGATCAGCGCGCGGATGCCGTTGAGCGCGTTGAACATGAAGTGCGGGTTCAATTGGGCGCGCAGGTTGCCCAGCTGGTTCTCGCGGTTGGCCCCCTCGAGCCGCAGGTTGCGGATCTCCTCGCGCCGCGACCGGATGAACCAATGGTAGCTGAAGTAGCCCATGCCCCAGCCGAAGAGCAGCAGGATCCAATTCACCCAGCCGGTGAACGCGTTCAGCGGCAGACCACCGATGATCGGTTCGGAGAGCGGGAACAGCACGTCGTGAAGCACCGCCTGCAACAGAAAGGCCAGTGCGCCCAGCAGCAGCGCACCCAGCACGATCCGCAACAGCAACGCGGCCAGGGACAGTTGGATCCAGCGCAGCCGCAGGATCAACGCGCGGAACAGGTGGCTCACGGCGATGCCGATCAGCAGCACCATGGTCATGAGGTAGCCGGTGCCGGGCACGTACTTCCGGTCGGCGTAGGCCACCGACGAGATCAACGCCACGTAGGCGGACCACACGGTGAACTGCGTGGTCCAGTAGAGCACCTGTCGTTGCAGCGGCCGGTCCATCCTTCCGCCGAAGGTATCGGCTGCGTGCCCAGCCGGTCCGGTCCGATCACACGAACGGCCCGCAGCGCGTACGACCGCCGGGTTGACCGAACTTGGCTGCGTGAACTTCCTGGGCCATCTGGCATTGAGCGGTGAGGATCCGCTGGTGATCACGGGGAATTTCATGGCCGATGCGGTCAAGGGCCGCGACCTCTCACGGTTCAAGCCGGGGATCGAAAGGGGCATACGCCTGCACCGCGCCATCGATGTGTTCACCGATGCGCACCACCTCACCCTGTCCGGGCGCGACCGGCTGCGCGCACACGCCGGCCATTATGCGGGCGTGGTGCTCGACCTGTTCTACGACCACCTGTTGGCTGCGGACTGGTCGGAGCATGTCGGCGGGGTGCTTCCTGCATTCGCCCAGCGCATGTACGCCCTGCTGCAGGATCACCGCGTGCACCTGCCCGAACCCACGCAGCGCATGCTCCCCTACATGGTGCAAGGCGACTGGCTCTCCGGGTACGCACGCATCGAAGGGCTTGCGCGCGCGCTGGATGGCCTTTCCCGACGAGCGGTGAACGGGGCCGCGATGAAAGGGGCCGAACGCGTGCTGGTGGATAACTATCCGGCATATCGCGCGGAGTTCGGCGCTTTCTTCGCGGCGGTGAAGGAACATACCCGATCGTTCCGCGCATGAAGCGGCGTGCGTTCATCGTTCTCGTGACGGGTGGCGTGCTGCTCTGTGCGCTGCTGTGGTTCTGGCCCGAGCTCGGCGGTGCGCGCGATCCGCGCGATCGCTGGAGCGTTCCCCTGGTGAAACGCGACCTGGACGACATCCGGAAGGACACGTTGCGTGCGTTGGTGATCGAGCATCCCCTCACCTACGAACGACTGCGCGGTGGTGAAACCGGGCTGGAGTTCGAACTGCTGGAGCGTTTCGCACGGGCGGAAGGTGTTCCGTTGAAGGCGATCGTGGCGCCGCACCCCGACAGCCTGCTCCCCATGTTGCAACGGGGGGACGGCGACCTGATCGCCGCCCGCCTCAGCGGCAACAACAGCTTCGGCCGTGCCATCGCACGTACGCATGCCTATCGCTACGTATCGCCGGTGATCGCCACCCTCCGGCCCGACCGGGTGCTCGGCATTCGCCCGGATCCGCACCCGGACACCGTCTGGGTGAGTTGTGGCTCGCCCTTCGCCCAGCGCGATCGGCGTTCGCCAGGAATGGAGGCGGTGGGCGCCGCGGAAAAGGACCTGCCAAGGATCTTCACCGATACCAGCGCAGCTGCGGACATGCCCCTGATCAACGTGTCCTTGGGCCGCATCGAGGCCGCGTTGGTCACCAGTTCCGAGGCGGCCTATGCGGCCGAACGATTCCCCCAGTTGTCTTTCAAGGTCGAAGAGGATGTCTCCGAGCCCTTGTATTTCGGATCGCGGCGCAACTCACCCCGGCTGCGCACCGCCATCGATGGATGGCTTGCGGCCACCGAAGAGAAGGAGGCCCGTACCATGATCATGAGCGCTTACGGCAGCGAGATCCCCGAGCGCGGGGCCATGGGTCGCAAGCGCCGGCCGGGCGTGGAGGGCGATCCGATCTCTCCGTTCGACAGCCTGTTCCAACAGCACGCGGGAACCCATGATTGGGAACTGCTCGCCGCCATCGCATTCAAGGAGTCGCGTTTCGATAGTGCGGCCATCTCCTCCAAGGGTGCACAAGGCCTCATGCAGA
>CAZFAW010000156.1:0-6459 GCA_964517015.1 uncultured Chryseobacterium sp. | reverse complement strand
GCAAGATCATCGCCGTAGGCACCGGCCGCGTGGCCGATGACGGCAAGGTGACCCCTCTCACCGTGAAAGTGGGCGACGAGGTGCTGTACGGCAAATACAGCGGCACGGAGCTCAGCCTCGAAGGCAAGGACTACATGATCATGCGCGAAAGCGACATCTACGCGATCCTCAACTAAGAACCCGAACGGCCGGCGATCCGGCCTTCATCCACACACAACCCTCCAACTGCCATGGCAGCCAAGAACATCCAATTCGACATCGACGCCCGCGACCGCCTGAAGCGCGGCGTGGACCACCTCGCCAACGCGGTGAAGGTGACCCTGGGCCCCAAAGGCCGCAACGTGATCATCGACAAGAAATTCGGCGCACCTTCCGTGACCAAGGACGGTGTGACCGTGGCCAAGGAGATCGAGCTGAAGGACGCCGTGGAGAACATGGGCGCCCAGATGCTCAAGGAAGTGGCCAGCAAGACGGCCGATGCCGCCGGCGATGGCACCACCACCGCCACCGTGCTGGCGCAGGCCATCGTGACCGCGGGCCTGAAGAACGTGGCCGCGGGCGCCAACCCGATGGACCTCAAGCGCGGCATCGACAAGGCCGTGGTGTCCGTGGTCGAAGAGCTCCGGAAGATGAGCAAGACCGTGGGCAACGACAACGACAAGATCAAGCAGGTGGCCACCATCAGCGCGAACAACGACGAGACCATCGGCGCGCTGATCGCCCAGGCCATGGAAAAGGTGAAGAAGGAAGGCGTGATCACCGTGGAGGAGGCCAAAGGCACCGAGACCACCGTGGAAGTGGTGGAAGGCATGCAATTCGACCGCGGCTACCTGAGCCCCTACTTCGTGACCAACGCGGAGAAGATGGAGGCCGATCTGGAGGGCGCCTACATTCTGATCTACGACAAGAAGATCAGCACCATGAAGGAGTTGCTCCCCGTGCTCGAAAAAGCCGCCCAGACCGGCAAGCCCCTGCTGATCATCAGCGAGGACGTGGACGGTGAAGCGCTCGCCACCCTGGTGGTGAACAAGATCCGTGGCGCCCTGAAAGTGGCCGCCGTGAAGGCCCCGGGCTTCGGCGACCGCCGCAAGGCCATGCTGGAGGACATCGCCATCCTCACGGGCGGCACGGTGATCAGCGAGGAGCGCGGCTTCAAGCTGGAGAACGCCGACCTGAGCTTCCTGGGCAAGGCCGAGAAGATCAGCATCGACAAGGACAACACCACCATCGTGAACGGTGCCGGCAAGAAGGCCGACATCACGGGCCGCGTGAACCAGATCAAGGCCCAGATCGAGACCACCACGAGCGACTACGACAAGGAGAAGCTGCAGGAGCGCCTGGCGAAGCTCGCAGGCGGCGTGGCCGTGCTCTACGTGGGCGCCGCCACCGAGGTGGAAATGAAGGAGAAGAAGGACCGCGTGGACGACGCCCTGCACGCCACCCGCGCCGCGGTGGAGGAAGGCATCGTGCCCGGCGGCGGCGTGGCCTACATCCGCGCCCAGAAAGTGCTGGACAAGGCCGAAGGCGCCAACGCCGATGAGACCACCGGCATGGGCATCGTGAAGCGCGCGCTCGAGGAGCCGCTGCGCCAGATCGTGGCCAACGCCGGCATGGAGGGCAGCATCGTGGTTCAGAAAGTGCGCGAAGGCAAGGCCGACTACGGTTTCAACGCCCGCACCGAGGAGTACGAGAACCTGCACGCCGCAGGTGTGATCGACCCCACCAAGGTGACCCGCGTGGCCCTGGAGAACGCGGCCAGCATCGCCAGCATGCTGCTCACCACCGAGTGCGTGATCAGCGAGGAGAAGGAAGAGAAGGCCCCGGCCCACAGCCATGGCGGCATGGGCGGCGGCATGGACATGATGTGATGCACCCGCACCGTTGAACGCTACGAGCCCCGGCGCAAGTCGGGGCTCGTTCGTTGTTGCGGTCGGATCCCACGATCGCCGGGTTACTAACAGCTGTCAGTAATTCCCGCGTGGCCGTAGCGTTCCCGGCGGGTACCTTCCCGCCCCGAAAACCGGACCCTGCCTTCCCCCTGCGGGAAGCAGACCGTTCCACACCATGCAGCTCACCCCAAAACGCTTCTTCGACTTCTGCGCTTCGCACGTGCCGCTGCTGCACGCGCTCGCCAGTAAAACCGGCGACGTGAGCGAGGCTCAGGTGCGGCAGACCATCCGCGCCTTCAGCGACGATCAGGCGGAACTTCCGGAGACCACCTGGCAGCGCCTCCTGGAGCTGCAGATCATGCTCCCCCTCGAGGAGGGCAGTTCGCACTATGTGATGGCGCAGCCCCTGCTGCAACTGCTGAACTTCCTGTACGACGATGCCTTGCCCACCAGCCCGGAGATCATCCAAGGCTACATCGCCGCCCTCGAAAGTTCACGCAAACGGCTCAATAGCGGCGTAGAGGCCATGGACCCGATCAGCGTGGCCATCGCCGCAAGCGAGGTGGACAATACTCTGCGCCGCATGCAGGACGACCTGGACGCCACGCACCGGGCGGTGATGGCCGAGGTCTCCCGGTACAAGGCCGACCGCTCCAGCGTGAGCGTGCGCGAGCGGTACCTGCGGATCGTGGGGTTGATGGACCAATACGTGCATCCCCTGGTGGAGATCGTGCGGGTGGACGGCGTGCTGGTGCACACCCTCAACGCCACCGACCTGGCCCTGCGTGCCGCGCGCGAACAGGGCGTGTACACCGAGATCGGGCTGATCGAACGCAACGAACGGCAATTGCGCGTGCTGCGCCGCCGCAGCATCCATACGTTGAACGAGAGCCGCAAGGAACTGCAGCCGCTCTACGATGTGCTGCGCCGCAGTTCGGCGATCGCGCACGGCGCCACCCTGGCCCTGGGCCGCCTGCGCCAGATGCGCCTGGACGACTGGGTGATGAACTACGTGGTGCAGGCCGACCGCGCCAGCGTGGAATGCCCGCCCACCGACAGCGTGCTGCACGACACGATCAACCATGTGGCCTCGCACCCGCCCGCCGCACCGCCGCAATTGAGCATGTTCGAGAACGGCGAAACGCCATCGGACTACGTGCGCCTGCTCTGGTTGAACGGCTTGCGCGACGCCATCCGCCAGGAACTTCCCGTACGCGACCTGACCGACTGGCTCGTGAAGACCTATCCCGAAAAGAGCACGGCCGATGCCCTGCTGGGGCTCAGCAAGCTCATGTTCGACCCCACGCTCGACGTCATGTTCAAGGGGCATAAGCACCGCCACTACCGCACCAGCGACGGCACCCTCGAGGCCACGACCATCCACATCACCAAGACATGAACGAACTGCCCAACATCAAGGAGGTCTTCGACAAGCTCCGCCAGGGCGCGTACATCACGCATGAGCAGGGCCTGCTGCACGCGACGCTCGCCGACAAGTACGAGGAGTACCGGAAGTACTTCGAACCACTGGGCCTGAACCTGGTGCGGCATCCGCGCGACTTCTTCTACTTCCACACCGATTCCGCCGAGAACACGCCTCCCTCGAGCGCACTCCCCGCCGTGGCCGTGTTCAGCTTCATCCTGATCGAAGCCACCGCCAACGAAGGGCGCCCCGTGGAGGAGTACCTGCTCACCGAGCGATTCAGCGTGGCCGGATTGCCCCACCTCTCGCTGGACCGGTACAAAGCGCACCTGAAAGCCGTGGGCGTGGACGACGAAGCCTCCTTGCGCAAACTGGTGAAGAGCATGGCGCGCCTGGGATGGGTCGAGTACTTCCCCGACGACACCTTCCGGTTCCTGCGCCCCTTCCACCGTGTGTTCGACAAGTGCGCCGAGATCAGCTCCGCCGCCGAACAAGAGAAGCGCAGCGTCCTGCTCTCCACCGAACCTTCCATCGACCCCGAATTGAACTGACCGCATGCACACGCAGATCGGACCAACGAAACTCATCGCCATCCGCTCCGGCAGCTACGATTACGCCGAGGTGGACCTCGGGGCATCGCTCCAACTGGTGGGACCGAACAACGCGGGCAAGACCACGTTGATCAACACGCTCCAGTTCCTCTATCTGGACAACCGGAACCACATGGTGTTCGGCGACCACGATACGGAAGCCACGCGCGACTACTATTTCCCCGACCACTACAGCTACCTGCTCTTCGAATGCCAGGGCCCCAACGGACCCTACGTGCTGGGCTGGCGCGGGCAAAGCAAGGCCGTGGGCGGCGATCCCCTGCGCTTCACCTACGATGGGCGGTACGATGTGGAGGACTTCCTGACGGACGATGAGCGCGTGGCCGATCCGAAGGCGGTGCTGGCACGCCTTTCCGAACGCAACTACCGCGAGCTGAAGGACCCCCAGGCGCACCGCGAGGCGATCCTGGTGGCCACCAAGGGCGAGAGCAACGGACTGGGCGTGGTGCACCTGACCGAAGTGGAACGGTATGCGAACTTCAAGGAGGTGCTGAAGAACCTCCTCAGCCTGCGCAGCATCGACCAGCACGAGATGAAGCGCAGCCTGCTGATGCTCGCCGGTATCCCGCCGAACAAGCCCGCCCTGGAGGCCAACCGCCTCATGACGGAGGAATTCGAGCGCATCCGCGACCGGCGTGTGAAGCTCAACACCCTGAAGAGCGAGCGCGAACGGCTGGAGAAGTACATCGACATGAGCGACGACCGGTTCGCGCTGGAGGCGCGGCTGGCCCTGGTGTACAACGACCTGATGGAGAAACGCCGCAAGGCGCACGAGCACAATACGCACGTGAAGGAGGCCATCGTGGCCAAGCAGGAGGCCCTGGAGAAGGAGAAGATCAGCACGGCCGCCGTACTGAAGGACCTCGACGACCGCATTGCCGAGCTGGCCGGCGGCAAAGGCCGCTTCGAGGGCGATCTGCAACGCCTCGCCGACCTGGGCAAGGGCCTGGAGCAGTTCAGCGAGAACATGGAACGCGAGGCCCTGGTGAACGCGAAGGAGCGGCTCGCCGCGCTCGACCGTCAACTGGGCAACGCCCAAATGACCGACCGCCAGCGCACCGCACGCAGCCTGGCCGAGGTGACCGGCCGCGTGGACGCCACGCAGAAGGCCATCGCCAATTTCGACAAGGCCCTGATCACCACCCTGCGCGAGTCGATCGACGATGCCGACCTGCACAAGCTGTCCAGGCTCTTCAACCTGGACCTGCTGAAGCTGCCCGTCGAGAAGGGCGGTGTGGAGTTCAAGAAGCGCAAACAGGTGGAAGCCCTCTTGAAGGGCCTGGCGGAGAACATCTCCGACGACCGCTACAGCGATGCGCTGGTCTCCCTGCCCCTGGCCGACAACAGCAGCGCCTGGAAGGAACTCGTGGACGTGAAGGCGCTGAAGGGATCGCTCACGGACCTGAAGGCCGAACAGCAACGCCTGCGCGAGCTGCTGGAAGCCATCGAGAACCGCGAACACCTCCTGGGCGAACGCGCGAAAGTGCAGGCCGAATGCGACACGCATGCCGAACGGCTCGGCCAATGGGACCGGCTGAAGAAGGAGCGCGTGGAGGAACCTCGTTTGAAGAAGCGCCTCGCCGAACTGAACAAGGAAAAGGAAGCCGCCGAGACCGAACGCATGGCCACGCGCGGCAAACTGGACGAACTGAGCGTGAAGCTCTTCGAGCAACGCACCGCGTTGAACAAGGAGGATGAACGCTTCAACCGGTTGCTGCGCCTGCTGGAACAGTGCACCCCGCCCCCGGTTCTCGATGCGAAGGCCAAGGACCCCATGTCCGTACCGAACGATCCCGAAGACGCGATCGCGCTCTACCACAAGCTCACGCTGGAGCACAAGGACATGGTGCGCGAGATGGAGCAGTTGCGCAGCAAGATCGAGAACGTGCTCAAGAGCGACATCATCGGCGCCACGGAGACCGAGACGATCCGCCTGATCCGCGAACAGCTCGATGGCCTGCCCGCCTTCGAGGAGGCACTGCGCAAGGACTGGGACAACTACCTGCACCTGCTGCGCGCCAACTTCGCCAACGTGCTGAACGGCCTGGCGGACATCCGCAACGCCGCTGAAATGCTGAACAAACGATTCAGCACCGTGAGCGTGAGCAACCTCGAGAGCCTGCGCATGGAGGTGATGGACCAGACCGACCTGGTGGCGCCCCTGAAGGAGCTCGCGGAGACCGATCACACCGGCCTGTTCGACGACAGCAAGAAGCTGGATGCGGCCTATCAGAGCTTCCGGAACAAGCTGAGCGAACGCATCACGTTGAACTACGGCGACCTGTTCACCCTGCGCTTCACGGTGAGCACGCGCGGTGGGCGCACCCACAGCTACGACAACCTGCAGGTCGAATCGCACGGTACCGCGATCACGATCAAGGTGCTCTTCAACCTGCTGGTGCTCCGCAGCCTGCTGAAGGAGGATCCCAAGCAACGCACACCGCTGTCGCGCGTGCCCTTCTTCCTCGACGAAGTGCACTCGCTCGATGCGATGAACCGCGGCGCCGTGCTGCGCATGGCGCGCGACCTGGGCTTC
>CAZFAW010000155.1:0-6513 GCA_964517015.1 uncultured Chryseobacterium sp. | reverse complement strand
AGTGGAAGGACCTCATGGCGCAACCGAACTCCTCGCCCGACATCAGCCCCACGGCGGGCCAGATGCCGCGCCTGCTGGGCCTGGCCCAGGCCAGCAAGGTGTTCCGCAACAACCCGGCGCTGCACAGCGGCTACGAACGCTTCAGCGACAAGGGCAACGAGGTGGCCTTCGGCACGATCGGCGATGCCAGCACCAGCGAAGGCCACTTCTGGGAAACGATCAATGCGGCCGGCGTGCTGCAGGTGCCCATGGCCCTGAGCGTGTGGGACGACGGTTGGGGCATCAGCGTGAGCAAGGCCTACCAGACCACCAAGGGCAGCATCAGCACCGTGCTGGCCGGTTTCCAGAAGGAGGAAGGCACCAACGGCCTGCGCATCCACCGGACGAAGGGCTGGGACTACGCCCACCTGAACAAGACCTACGAAAAGGCCATCGCCCAATGCCGCGAAGAGCACGTGCCCTGCCTGATCCACGTGGAAGAGGTGACGCAGCCCCAGGGCCACAGCACCAGCGGCAGCCACGAGCGCTACAAGAGCACCGTGAGCGATTGGATCCGCGACAAGGACGGCACGCCCATCGAAGAAGTACCCTTGCTCGACTGGTACAAGGTGTACGATTGCAACGTGAAGTTCCGCGAGTGGATCCTGGGCTTCAGACCGGGCGGCGCGCCCATTGCCAGCGCGGAGGAACTGGACGCCATGGAGACCAGGGCGAAGGCCGATGCGCGCGCGGCGCAGAAAGCGGCGTGGGCCGCGTTCCAGGACGAGATCAAGGCGGAGCGCGAAGCGGTGCTGCCATGGATCGAAGCCATCGATCCAACGATCGCGCTGGAACTGCGCAGTGAGACGGCCCCCGGCCGGAAGGAAGTGGTGAGCGCGGCACGCCGTGCGCTCGCCCTGGGCCAGGCCAACGGCAATGCGACAACGGACCTGCAGGCCTGGGTGGACACGTCCCTGGCGGCCAATGCCGACCGCTACGGCAGCCACCTCTACAGCCAGAGCGCGAAGAGCTGCCTGAACGTGCCCGAAGTGCCGGTGCACTACACCAGCGAGGAACTGGTGGACGGTCGCATCATCATCCGCGACAATTTCCAGAAGCTCTTCGAAAAGGAACCGCTGCTGCTCACCTTCGGGGAGGACACCGGCAAGATCGGCGACGTGAACCAGGGCATGGAAGGCATGCAGGCGCGCTTCGGCGAGTTGCGCGTGGGCGACACGGGCATCCGCGAAGCCACGATCCTGGGCCAGGGCATCGGCATGGCGCTGCGCGGTCTTCGCCCCGTGGCAGAGATCCAGTACCTCGACTACCTGCTCTACTGCCTGCAGGGGATCAGCGACGACCTGGCCACGGTGCAATGGCGCACCAAGGGCGGCCAGAAGTGCCCGCTGATCATCCGCACGCGCGGGCACCGGCTCGAAGGGGTGTGGCACAGCGGCAGCCCCATGGGCATGATCGTGCACAGTGTGCGCGGGGTGGTGGTGTGCGTGCCTCGCAACATGCAGCAGGCCGCAGGCATGTACAACACGCTGCTCCAGAGCGACGATGCGGCGATCGTGATCGAATGCCTGAACGGCTACCGCAGCAAGGAGCGACTTCCGGCGAACCTCGGCGAATTCACCGTGCCCATCGGCATTCCCGAGGTGGTGCGCGAAGGCACGGACCTCACGCTCGTGAGCTACGGCAGCACCTTCACCCTTTGCGCGCGCGCGGCCGAACGCCTGGAGCACCTGGGCGTTTCCGTGGAACTGATCGATGCGCGCACGCTGCTGCCCTTCGACCGTACCCACCGGATCGTGGAAAGCGTGAAGAGGACCAACCGCCTGCTGGTGGTGGACGAGGACGTGCCCGGCGGCGCCAGTGCCTACATCCTGCGCGAGATCCTGGAAGTGCAGGACGGCTACCGCTGGCTCGACTGCGCACCCGGCACGCTCACGGCCAAAGCCCATCGGCCCGCCTACGGAAGCGATGGAGACTACTTTTCCAAGCCCAGCATCGAAGATGTGGTGGAGAAGGTGGTGGGTATGGTGAGGGAGTGAAGGCGCTCCATGAGGTGCAGGCCCACAGAGGGATCCTGGCTGCCTCGTTGGCGGTGCTCCGGCGATACATCAACGCATTCAGCTTACCGGTACCGGAACTCGTCCGTTCCGGAATGCCGCCACGGGCTTCCTTTGTTCATGGGCGTCGTCTTGAACACGACGAGGATGACCATGGGGATCTCGAGAGCGATGCACACGATATGCCTGGTCGCCTGGATCTGGGTGGAGCCATGCAGCGCCCAATCCGTAGGCGCCTGGCAGGCGTCCGGTGCGAACAATGAAAGCGTGAACGCCGTGCGCTTCACTTCGTCCGGTGAAGTGATCGAAGTGATCGCGAGCGCCGGTGCGGTGGTGATCGGTACCGACACCCTACCCGGCGCTCCTGCCACCTACCTGGCACGCTACAGCGCGGGCGGCGTACTCGAAGGGGTGGTGCCCGTGGGTGCGCCACCCTTGCTTCCACTGTACCTGCGGCGCTCGGCACTGGCACTGACAACAGGTGACACCATCCACTTCGCAGGCACCTTCACCAACTCGGGAACCATCGGCGATACCCTGCTCGCCGCTCCCGGAACGAACCTCTTCCTGGCGACGTTCACCGGCGATCTCGAGTTGGTGCGGGTGCGGATCATCGGCAGCAACCTCCGACCCGTGGCACTGGAGCCCACCGCCGATGGTGATCTGGTGCTCGGCGCCACGTCGTGGCAAACGACCTTCACCATCGGCACCACCACGCTGAACAATTACGGGAACCAGGGCGTGGACATTCTGTTGGCGAAATTGGACCGCTTCGGCAACGTGATCTGGTACGACCGCTCGGGTGGCCCCGGCTTCTATTCGGACAATATCGCCGATGTCGCGGTGCATCCTGATGGTGCCATCACGATCACCGGGCACATCCGTAGCGACGCACAGTTCGACACGATCCTCCAAGTCGTCCCCACAGTGAACCCGAACGGCTTCGTAGCGCACTACGACGCGGGCGGTACAGCGCAATGGGTGACGTTGTTGGGGTACGAGCCCGAGGCCGTGGGCGCGGATGCGAGCGGCACCTGCTACGTGACCGGCTTCGGTGGCAGCAACATCGACCCGGCGGACATCATCAGCGGCAACCCGGCCGGTTACCATTTCCTGGCTGCGATCGACAGCACGGGCTCGGTGGATTGGGTGGTGATGCCCGATGACGGGAACATCGGCTTCGCGCACGATCTCGTGGCGAACGCCAGCGGTGATGTGTGGGTGGCCGGCTATCATCGCACCGCGCTCTCCGTCGGTGGCCTGGCCATGGCGGCACCCGGTGGAGATGCCTGGATGGTGTTCAAGACCGATCGTTTCGGTACGGTCCAATGGGTGAGCTTGACCGGATCAGGCAATACCACCAGCAACATCGAGGCGGTGTGCCTCGCGGTGGATGATTCATGCGGGATCGTGGTCGGTGGTACGTATTCGACCAGCGGGACCTGGCTTGCGGGTGCGGCCACCGTGCCCGCAAGCACATACTACGATGCGTTGACGGTACTGCTCGACGAATGCGGGATCACCACCGCGTCGGGTCCGTTCATGGATCCTGTGGGGTCCTGGTCCGTGGCTCCCAACCCGGCCTCGGATCGCCTCCGGATCCATCTTCCCCACGAAGCTACGGGCCGCGTTGCGATCGTGGACAGCCAGGGTCGTAGCTGTATGGAGCGCGCTGTGAGCGGCCCGGACATGACCCTGGACTTCGACCTGTCGCCAGGGCTTTACATGGTCACATGGACGTCGAGGGGTGTGCCGTACACGCAACGCGTGGTGGTGCGGTAGCGACCCATCTGGCGCTGCTGTGCGTTGTCCTGACATCGGTCAGCCTGGGGCCGAACAGGAGCAAGGACCTTCGTTGCCATGCGAGTACGGTTCATCTTTCCCATCGTGGGTGTGATCGCGGTGGCGCAGTTGGCGCAACCCGACCGGAGGGTTCCCTTGACCGATCCCAATACCGACCTGATGGTCATGACGCGCCCTAGCGCGGAAGTACGGACGCTGCTGGAGGGCGCCTGTTACGACTGTCATAGCTATGCCACCAACTATCCTTGGTACGCCTATGTGACACCGGTGAATTTCTGGATGCAACACCACATTGATGAAGGGAGGGAAGTGGTGAACTTTTCACGATGGGACGTGTTCTCCGGCAGCGAAGAGGCCGGCGAAAGCGCAGAGACGATCCTGGAGGATGAAATGCCTCCCGGCTACTACACCTTAATGCACGCACACGGACGCTTGAACGCTACGGAGAAGCAACTGCTGGCCCGGTGGTTCCGGACCGTTGCACCCGGGGAGGGTGGAACGGACGGAACGCGCGACGAGCAGGAAGGAGAAGAGTAGAGGTTCGATCGCCGCCGGCTTGATGCTTGGTCCATCGGTCACACCTTCCTCCAGGCAACAGTCCCGTTTCGGATCCGTCTACCATCCGAAGCCCTGCTCCATGCGCACCATATTCCTCTTGTTCCAAGTCTTCCTTGCCGGTTCATCGCTTGCGCAAGGGTGGGGACGGACCTTCGATCCCGGTATGTCCGACGCCGCCCTCGGAACGGGGATCGATGCCAACCCGCTCGCGAACGGAGGTACCATGGTCTACGCACAGGAAAGGGAATACCTGGTGAAACTGGGCGCCACCGGCGCCGTGGTTTGGGAGCGTCGGCTGAACGGTTGTGGATCGATCGGTGCGCTGGCCGAACAGGCCAATGGCGACTTCGTAGGGGTATGCAACGTGGACATTCCGGGGGCGCTCATGGGAGAAACGTATCCGGTCATTTTCCGGATGGACGGTGAAGGTCAAATGCTGTGGGGCATCGGTTACCCGATGGATTCGGTGTGGACCGTGTGGCCGACAGAAGTGATCAACGCCGATCAAGACGAGTTCTATGTGCTGTACATGGGCATGAACACCCACCGCCTCGCCAAATTCGAAGCGAACGGCACCATGCTCTGGACGCATGACTTCACCGGTACGGGTTTCGGGATCTTTGGCGCCCACATACCCGGAGGCAACCTGCATCTCTTCAACGGACCTTTGGAGATCGTCTTCGCTCCGGACGGCACCCTGCTTTGGGAGAAGTACCATTTCGTAGGCGGGTGGGAGTACGGCTTCACGGACGTGCTGTACGACAATGGACCGTTCAACCATTTCTTCGTCATGGCCACCCTGTTGCAGCCCGGTGGGAGCGGCGATCCGTACGTGCCCGGCATCACCTTGCTCGATACGCTCGGGAACGTGATCACCAGCCGTACCTGGGAAGGCCTCACCACAAGCAGCATCCTGGAGCAAGCAATGGTGATCTCCAAGACCACAGCAGGATTCGCTCTTGCATGCATGAGCGTGGACGAACATGGCTATTTGTTGACTTGCGACAGCTCCCTGACCCTAGGCAGCATGACGGCCCATGAGCTGCCCTTCGCGCCCGGTTCCGTGAGGAACGGGCAGCATCGCCACACCGCGGGCATGCTCCTTTGTGGCACGGTCGGCGACTTCTTCGCAGGTGCCCGTTATGTGTTCGATGTGCCGGTGAACGGCGATATGGGCACGTGCTTTCCTGCAACCACGTACGCCGCGAATTCGGTCCCTCCTGAAGTTCCTATCATGAACCCGTGGCCGACCAGCCTCACGACCCCGACACTGCTGCCGCAAGCAACAATGTTCGCGACCATTCCTGCGACGCTTCCTTCCGTACCCCTCTGCAACACCGTCGGCCTGGCGGCCATCGTTCCGGTATCGATCAAGCTGCAACCGAATCCAGGATCCGGCAGGATCACGTTGGAAGGATCCGGACTTGTCACCCCGCTTCGGGTCTCAATTACCGATCCCGGTGGCAGGCTGGTTCGTTCATCCATGATCGGAACCATGCCTTCTATCATTCCATGCGAAGGGATCGATCCCGGGCAATACCACGTACGTGTCGTGGACGAGGATGGCTTTTCGGTCGTCTTGCCATTGATCCTGGAGTAGTACGGGATCGCAGGGGAGTTGGCGCTCAGGATGTGTGCACTGCGGCAGCTGGATCCGGACTGCTTCCTATCCGGCCTTTCCTGATCCGGACCTGGACACGAAATACATCTCCATCTCGCCCTTCCCCTTCGCCTGCACTTTTCCGCGCGGGGTGAAGGTGAATGCGGGTGAATGGTGACTGGGAGTTGGTGAATGGGAGTTCCCTCCTGCTCCATTCGCCATTCGCCCCTCACCATTCACCAAGCGGTACGTCGCCTCGCTGATGTTCACCTTGCCGACCTCGCCGCTGCTTTCCATGCGGCTGGCGGTGTTCACGGTATCGCCCCAGATGTCGTACTGGAATTTCTTCACGCCCACGATGCCGGCCACCACGGGCCCGCTGTGGATGCCCACGCGCATCTCGAAATAGGGCCTGCCCGCGGCTTCGCGCTCGACCTTGTGCCGCTGCATGAAGTCCTGCATCTCCAGTGCGGCAAGGATCACATCCGCCGGTGAACC
>CAZFAW010000154.1:0-6517 GCA_964517015.1 uncultured Chryseobacterium sp. | reverse complement strand
TGCGGCTCCGAACGAAGCCCCGCCACGAACCGGTCCATGTATGCCTGCATGTCGGCGCCTTCGCTGCCCATGGCCAGGAACACCCGCTTGGAAAGTGCCGGGTGGGCATGCAGCCAGGCGCCCGCCTGCGCGGCCAGTTCGCCGTCGTTCCACCACAAGCTGGGGCTCACGATCACATAGCGATCCACCAGGTCCGGACGCTCATAGAGCATGCGTGTGCACAGCAAACCGCCCAGCGATTGGCCCACGATCGTCCGCGTGCCGTTGGTGCGGTACGTGCGGTCGATGAACGGCAGTGCTTCTTCTCCCAGGAACCGGATGAAGGCATCGGCGCCGCCATGGGTCGGGATCCACACGGCATCGCTATCGTTGCCGGTGGGCGGGGTGAAGTCGTGCTGTCGGTCCACGTTGGCCACACCCACCACGATGCTCTTCGGCAGCAGGGCGTACATGTTCATGAACTGCACCAGGCCTGCGATATGGGGAAAGTCCTCGTTCGCGGATCCATCGAGCACGAGGATCACCGGATAGGCGAGCGTGGTGTCCCGATAGCCGTCGGGCAGGTACACGTTCAAGGTGCGTTCCTGACCCAGTACCTGCGACACCACCGTGCGCACCTCGCCGAACACGAACGGGCGCACGGCGGCCGTATCCTTCTCCGGACCGGGCGTTGGTGGATGCTGCCCAGACCCACTGCCACCGCACGACCACAAGACCAGCACGGCCAGGACCCACGGGACGGAAGC
Organism: uncultured Chryseobacterium sp.; assembly: GCA_964517015.1. GTDB lineage: Bacteria > Bacteroidota > Bacteroidia > Flavobacteriales_F > PHOS-HE28 > PHOS-HE28. The sequence continues at coordinate 5,771 of CAZFAW010000154.1, read as the reverse complement.
AGCCACCGCGTTGCGCAACGGAAGCCGGCGGTTCATGTGCGATGCGGGTGTTTCCCGTCCGCCAGTTGGCGCTCGATCCGCCGGTCGGGGATCACCCAGATCAGCGCCACCGCCACGTAGCACGCGCCCGACAGGGCGGGATGAACGAACGCCAGGGGCAGCGCCGCGAGGTAGAGCACCTGCGAGAGGCGCCCCTTGCGATCGCGGCCCACGGCCCTGGCCAGTACGGAATCCCTGCCCTCGATCCGGATGATCGTGCGCTGCAGGATCACCCAGGAAAGCGCGCACAACAACAGCACCACGCCGTAGACCGCGGTGGGCACCGGTGCGAAGTGGTTCTCGCCCATCCATGCGGTGACGAAGGGAATGGTGGAAAGCCAGAAGAGCAGGTGAAGGTTGGCCCAGAGCACGGGCCCGCTCACTTTGTTCAGGGTGTGCAACAGATGATGATGGTTGTTCCAATAGATGCCGATGTACACGAAGCTGAGCACGTAGCTCAGGAACACGGGCCAGATCGGCAACAGCGCGCTCAGCTCCGCGCTGTGCGGCACCTTCAGCTCCAGCACCATGATGGTGATGAGGATGGCGATCACCCCATCGCTGAAGGCCTCCATGCGGTTCTTGGTCATGTGCGAAAGATCGTTCGGGATCCGGTCGATGGTTCACGCGCCGGCCACCCGGCGGATGTCGCGGTTCTCCATCACCTCCGCGGTATGCCCCTCCAGCCCCACCTTCACCATCGCATGCGCAAGCGCGGTGGACGGGATGCTGCCGCCCGGAGCGATCCACGAGATCAACGGTTTGTAGAGCAGGCGCGCCACCCGGTACATGAGGTTCGGCTCGTGGCGCGGTTCCACCGGGTAGATGTAGCCCGGGCGGAAGGTGAAGACCTTGTTGAAGCCCGCCTGGAACAGGAAATTCTCGGCGGCACCCTTGTCGCGCGCGAACTGGATCCGGCTCCGCTCGGTGCGATCGGCGCCGTCGCCGCTCAGGAAACAGAACACCACCTGCGGTGCCGCCTTCACCAGCGCACCGGCGAACGCCACCGTCAGGTCCACCGTTACGCGACGGAATTCCTTCGCGGGCAATGCGCCGGTGTAGGCCCCCACGCAATAGAACGCGACATCGTGCCCTTGCAGCGCGGGACCGATCGACGCGGCATCGGCCAGGTCGGGCAGCACCACCTCGCGAAGCTTCGCATGCGCCCGGCCGTCCGGCTTGCGCACGATGCTGGTCACCAGTGCCACATCGGGCCGGTCCAGGCATTCGCGCAGCACGAGCGAACCGATCATGCCGCTCGCCCCTGTAACGATGACCTTCTTCATGGTTCGCGAAGGTGCGAACGGAACGGCCGACCACCATGGTCCGTAGCTTGGCCGCACATGGACCTGGGAACGGCACGGGAGATCGCCCTCCGCGAATTCGATGGGGAGGAGTACGACCATTTCGACAAGCCGGCCTACCGCGTGCGGCCCGCGCGGCCGGGTGGAAAGCCCGGCAAGACCTTCATGACCCTCTGGCTCGACCTGAAGCGCGCGGTGTTGATGCTGGATGTGGAACAACAGAGCGCCTTGTGTGCCCGCTACCCGGAAGGGTTCCTGCCCCACCCCAGCAAATGGGGTGCGAAGGGCGCCACCTTCGTGGACCTGGGAAAGGTGAACGCCGACGTATTTCGCATGGCATTGGCGGCGGCGCGGAGGAATGCGGAACCCCGGCGCAAGTAGGCCGACGGATCGCCATCGGACCGAACAGCCGGTATATTGCCTGCATGCGCTCCTCCCCACTCGCCCACCCATGCCTTCTCATGGCCTCCTGCATGGCCATCATCGCATCGGCGCAGGCACCCGATCCAGCGTCCTTCACCTTGGACAAGAGCGGCAGCTATACGGTGACCACCGATGGCTGGCCATACGCCTTCCTGCCCGACAGCGGCGGATTCTACATGCTGGTAGGAGGTATGGACCGTGCACCGAAGGCCTTCCGGTACGACAGCACGGGGCACAAGGGATCCCCGCGCACAGGGATCGATCTGACGCGGCGCAGCAGCGACCTGGCGACATGGCGCCTGGAGAACGGCAAGATCTTCAACGTGGTGTTCGGCCCACCGGACCCCAACGGCGAGAACACCGCCACGGCCGATGGCGAGATCATCTGGGGCTTCGTGGACCCCTTGAAGAAGGACCCCGCCGAACCGCACGTCCTCGCCACATTGCCGAACGCCGATAAAACCGCGCCCCTGGGTTGGGGCAGTGCATCGGTCTTCACGGAAGGGCACTATGCGTGGTGGATCGTGCCGCACATGAAGAAGAAGGAATGCCAGGAGCTTTCCGTGGTGTCGGTGAACTGGCGGAACGGGAAGGCGCGCGTGCAGGACGTGACCCTTCCGATGTCGATCGAGGGGTTGCGCACGTACGCGCTCACGTGCGACGCGGACGGCCAGGCCATCCTTTCCCTGGGCGGCACCGACCCCAAGACCAAGAAGGATGGATGGGCCGAACAGGTATCGCTCCTGGTGCGCATGGCACCCGAAGGCGCGGCGGAAACCGCCACGGTGAAGGTGCCCGGGGCCCATGCCGGGTGCGTGGCCTGCCGGTTGGACGAAGGGGGATCCGCGCGCTGCGTGGGGTTCGCCGTGCGCGAGGACAAGGCCACGCCCGCCATCATCCACACCACCTGGACGGGCGGGGCGATCACCTGGACCGTTGACGAACTGGACGAGGAGCGCACGCGGCAATTGTGCGATCACGCACGCGACCCCAAGGAGATGAGCGATCCGAAACCGTCGAAGTCCGATGCGAAGGAGCGCACGCAGGCCTTGAGCACCGCGCTCGCGCGCATGCGCCCGATCGAACTGGACCGAACGCCCAACGGCGACCTGCTGTTCGTGGGCGAGGTGCAGGTGCGCAACGATTTCCTTGCCGATGGGTCCGGAGGAACGCAGGCCGGCAATGTGCGCGACCAGATCCTGTATGCCGTGCTGCCGCAAGACGGTGCCGCACGCACGGGCGTGGTGCGCAAGTACCTCGTGGAGGAAGGGCCGCCGGGTTACGGCGCCGTGGTGAACACCACCGTGATGACGGCCGGGGACCGCATCTATTTCCTCTTCAACGATTGGGAGAAGCACGCCTTCGCCTCCGGGGCGACCCCCACGGACAAATACGCACGGATCAACGTGGCCACGCTGGAGGGCGCGGGCATCTTCGATCCCATGGTGCACGTGGAAGGCCCCGATGGCCCCATCGAACGCACCCCGATCCAACGGTCCAGCCAGTTGGACCTGATGATGAGCGGCTGCACCGTGCCGGTGGGACCGGGATCGCTGCTGGTGGCCCTTACCAAGGGGCGGGGCATCCAGTGGATGCGCATCGACGCCAAGCGGTGAACGCGATCAGTGCAGGAACTGCAGCACCTTGCTGAGCAGCTTGCGCGTGACCAGCAGCGGCGGCGCTGCGATGCCGTTGAGGCGCCAGGACCGCCGCACCTGCGTGTTCGCGCGCAGCACGTGCTGCAAGCTGCCGTTGCTCAGACCGCCCAGGCGGAAACGCACCCAGGTGCTGGGCACGTACCGCACGGCGATGCGATGCCGGTACATGAAGCGGAACATCACCTCGTAGTCCGCGGCGATATCGAGCGTGGTGTTGAACGACCCGTACTGCTCATAAATGCGCCGCCGGATGAAGGTGGCGACGTGCGGAGGCATCCAGCCCTTGCGGAATCTATTGCGGTCGTAGGGCCCGCTCACCCACCGCCGCCGCACACGCCGGGTATCCCGCGCATCCACCATGTCGATGTCGCCATAGACCGCATCGACCCCCTCGGCGAACGCATCGGCCACCTCCCGCACCACATCGCCGTGCATGAGGGTATCGCCCGCGTTCACGAAGCCGATCACCTCGCCCGTGGCCAGGGCCACACCCTTGGCCATGGCGTGGTACACCCCGTCGTCCGGTTCCACCAGCACGGTGGAGAGCCGCGCGCGGTAGCGTGCGATCACTTGTTGGGTTTCCGCATCGGGCGAGGCACCGTCCACCAGGATCGTTTCGATCGCAGGGTGCGATTGCGCCAGGATGCTGTCGAGCGTTTCCGCCAGCTGCCGGCCCGGGCGGTAGCACACCGTGATCAGCGAGACCTTCATTCGATCACCCGTTCGCGCACCGGTTGCGCCGGAACGCCCTGGTACACGGTGTAGGCCTCCAGATCGCGCGTGGCCACACTACCGGCCGTGAGCACCGCGTGGCTGTGCACGGTGACCCCGAGGGTGACGATGGCCCGTGCGCCGATCCATGCGCCTTGTTCGATCACCACGGGACGGCACACGGTGGGGTAGTCCACCTTCTTGTAATCGTGGCTGCCCAGCAGGATCAGCGCGCCCTGGCTGAGCACCACGTGATCGCCCAAGGTGAGCTGGTCCAGGTTGTCCAGCCAGACCTCCTGGCCGATCCAGCAATGGTGGCCGATCCGGAGCTTCCACGGGAATTTGATGTTCACCCCGGGGTGGATCACCACGCCACGGCCCACACGCGCGCCGAACACCCGGAGCAGGAACGGTTTCGGCGATCGGAACGGGAACAGCGGTGAACGGAAGAAGATCGCATTGGTGAAGTACCAAAGGGTGCGTTTCACCACACCCGCGCCGGGGTCGAACACTGCGGAGTTGTCGAACCGCGACAGGTCCACGCGTTTGCGGTCGGTGGTCATTCGGTCAACAGGCGATAGGTGGCTTCCACGGGACCGGGATCCGACAAAGTTCGTTCGGCCAGCCGGAACGCGCCTGCGCTCCATCGATCGTATTCGTCCTGGTCCATGGCGCACAGGCGGTCGATCACCGCCGTGAAGGTCTCCGGCTCGTCGAGCGGCAGGTCCCAGCCGGCCTGTTGCCGTTCGAGGTCCTTCCAGGGCGTGCGGTCGCTGATGATCAACGGCAGGCCGGCCGCCATGGATTCCAGCATGGCATGCCCGAAATTCTCGCCCATGCTGGGCATGAACGCGGCATGGAAGCCGGGGAGCACCGCTGCCACCGCTTCGGGCTCGAGCGGCCCGTGGTGCCGCACGGTGATGTTCGCGGGCAACCGCGCGATGAGGGCGCGGCATCGCTGCCAGTAGGCCTGATCGTAGACCGGTCCGTACAGGTCGAGGCTCACCGCACCACGGGCGCCGCGCAGGGCCTCGATGGCCCAGTGCGTGTTCTTCTCCACGGCGATGCGCGCCAGACCGACGAGCTTCAGTTCGCCGGGGACCTTGGGTGCGATCACCGGCCGTGCGGCGTGAACGTGCGCTGGCAGGTTCGGGGCCATCACCACATCGGCCTCCTCTCCCATCCAGCGCCGGATGTCCTTCACCTCATCGGCATTGGTGGCCTGGAAACGCACGCGCCGATAGATGCGCAACATGCGCATGGCCCGGATGAAATAGGATTTCTTGATCCGGCCCTGCCGCATCGCGCCATCGGCGAGCATGCCGCGCACCGCCACGATCCGGCGCAAGCGCGTGCCGATGAACAGGGGCATGACGGAGAACCAGTACGAATACACACCATTGATATAGACCGCGCTCCACGCTTGTTCGCGCAACAACCTGCGCCAGGCCGAGCGGTTGATCCCTTTGGCGGAAGCGTACCACACCTTCTCCCCGCCCGGCAGCACGGTCCACCGATCGGCGGGCACCTCCGGGTAGGGAGCGTCGCAGGTGTAATCCGTATCGCCCGTCACGATGTGGAAGTCGATGCGGTCGCGCAAGTGGTCCACCATGTTCACCAGGCTGCGCACGGGCCC
>CAZFAW010000153.1:0-6572 GCA_964517015.1 uncultured Chryseobacterium sp. | reverse complement strand
CCAGGCCGGCTTCACCTGCAACGTGCCCTCCGGTTACGTGAGCAACAACACCGACCTGTGCCCCAACGATGCGAACAAGCAAGCCCCCGGTGCGTGCGGCTGCGGTGTGGCCGATGTGGCTACGACATACTACGCCGATGTGGACGGTGACGGGTTCGGCGATCCCGCCGCACCCCAGGCCGGTTTCACCTGCAACGTGCCTTCCGGTTACGTGAGCAACAACACCGACAACTGCCCCAGCACTTTCGGCAGGATCGGCGATCCCTGTGACGACGGCAACGCTGGCACGACCGGCGATGTGATCACCCCGGCCTGCGTATGCGCGGGTTCGACCATCAACTGCGACGACGGCGATGCCTGCACCGTGGACACCTTCGATGGCGTTCAGTGCGTCCATACGCCCATTCCCACCGACGATGGTGATCCTTGCACGGTTGATGCCTGCACCGGCGGCGTGGTGAGCCACACCCCGATCGTGTGCGACGACAGCGATCCCTGCACCACCGATGCCTGCGTGGGCGGTGTATGCGTGTTCACACCGATCGTGTGCAACGACAGCGATCCCTGCACCACCGATGCGTGCGTAGGCGGCGTATGCCAGTACACCCCGATCGTGTGCGACGACAGCGATCCCTGCACCACCGATGCCTGTGTGGGCGGCGTGTGCGTCTTCACTCCGATCAACTGCGACGATGGTGACGCCTGCACGGTGGACGAATGCGTGGGTGGAAGCTGCACCCACACCCCGGTGAATTGCGACGACGGCGATCCCTGCACCACCGATAGCTGCGACCCCGTTCTGGGCTGCCAGCACATCGCGCCGGTGACCTGCGACGACGGTGATGCCTGCACCACCGACAGTTACGACTGCGGAACCGGCCTGTGCGTGTACACCCCGATCAATTGCGACGATGCCGACGCCTGCACCACCGATGCCTGCGTGGCCGGCGTGTGCGAGCACACCCCGATACCGACCGACGATGGCGATCCCTGCACGCTGGACGCCTGCTCCGGTGGCGTGGTGACCCACACACCGATCGTGTGCAACGACAGCGACCCCTGCACCACCGATGCCTGCGTGGCCGGCGTATGCGTGTACACCCCGCTCAATTGCGACGACGGTGATCCAAACACCATCGACGCGTGCGTAGGCGGCATCTGCACGCACACCACGGTGAGCTGCACGGAGAACCTCTTCCTCGACGTGAAGCTGGACAACTTCGGAAGCCAGATCACCGTGCAGTTGCGCGATGCCAGCGGCACCACCGTCATCGACCAGTCGGGCCCGTACGCCGATGGCCTGGCGGGCACCACCGTGAGCGACCAGTTCTGCGTGCCAGTGGGCTGCTATAAGCTGTACGTGATCGACAGCGGCAACGACGGCATCACCAACGGTGGCTACACCTTGAAGGATGCAGCAGGCCGTCGCTTGATCGACGCCAACGGCCTCTTCGGAGGCCAGAGCGCGGCACAGCACGCCTTCTGCGTGCCCACCACCAACGTGGGGCTGATCACCGGGTCCTGCGATCGCACCAACTGGACCAGCAACAGCGTGGTCTACTGCAACTCGGTACCCGGTGCAACGTCCTACCAATTCCACTGGTTCGATCCGCACGGCACCTACAGCCGCACCGCTGCGTTCTCCACGCCCAGCATGAAGCCGAAGCAGATCACCTCCAACCCGATCCCCCTCGGGCTCGACCTGAACGTGCGCGTTCGCACGCTCGTCGGTGGCACCTGGTCTCAGTGGGGCCGCGTGTGCAAGGCCCGGGTGAATCCGACACCCGCCCTGGCCGATGGCAACCTGAACATGGACGCCGCTGGCGAACCGGTGGGAATGAGCCTGTATCCGAACCCGAACCGCGAGAACGTGGTGTACATGCAGCTCACCGACCTGGATGAGCAGGCCACATCGGTCACGCTCGATGTCTATGACATGTTCGGCAAGCGCCTCCGCAACGAGCAATTCACCGTGGAGGGCGGCGTGTTCAACTACGGCATGGAACTGGGCCAGGAGTTCAGCAGTGGCATGTACCTCTTCACCCTCACCGTGGGTGATCAGGTCTACACGCAACGCCTGATCCGTCAATAACCAGTCCACATACAAGAGGGGAGGGGCCGCGCGAGCGGCCCCTCTTCGTTATGGCACAGGCGATCGTTCCTGCCCACGCACGCGCGAGGGATCCGCTACGTTCGGGGCACGCTTCCCATGGTTAATGGAAACACGATCGACCATTAACGCGAACAGCCGGTCAAGGCGGTTGTTTGGTACCGAACCACCGCCCCATGTCCCTCGCAACGGATCGTGTCCATCTCGCCTGTATCGCCTTCGCCGCCATGGCGTTGTTGCTGTGCATGGCATTCATACCCGCAATTGACGATTCGATCGGACCAACGCCCCTGGCTTGCGCGGTACCATCGCCCCGCGTGACGCCGGTCCCAAGACCGACCGTAGATTTCATCATAGGGGTCGACTCCTACCAATATCTCATGAACGGTGTTGTGAACGGGTCGATCACGCTCACACGCGGTCACACCTACTCCTTCGACCTCCTGGCCTTCGGCGATGAACATCCCTTTGTGATCAATTCCAACGCCTCCAACCCGTGGGGTACCATCTACCTCCCCGGATCCCATGGTGCGGTAGTGACCTTCACGCCCACTGCATCCATGCCCACGACCATCTTCTATCACTGCGAGGTGCACTATGGCAGCATGGTGGGCACCATCACCCTGGTGGGTCCTCCGGTATGTGCCGGTGACTTGAACACGGACGCCCTGGTGAACAGCTTGGACTTCGGGATATTCGTGAACGCCTTCGGATCCTCATGCAGCGCCTGCCCATCGGACCTGGATGGCAACGGGGCGGTGAACAGCGTTGATTTCGGCATTTTCGTGAACGGCTTCGGGAACAGCTGCGGGTGAAGGCTGCTCCGGTGTGTGCCCAAGGCCTGGGCGACCTCCGTGGAAGGCGTGCTGCATGCGTTCCCTGCCTTCGGATCATCCTTAACATGCACCTGTTGTTCCGCCCCTAGTTTCACCGCATGCAGGTGGCACACCCCGTCCTGCTGGATCCATCCAGGGCTACCCTGCTGAAGGCGCAGTGGGCGCGTGCATTGAAGGACGTGGACAAAGCCGCACAAGCCTGCCGCCGTTCCTTGAGCGAACCGCGGGTACATGCCTTGCGCTTGGCATGTCGACACGCGTTGCCGATCCTTGAAGTGATGCGCGAATTGTGCCCGGATGATCCGACCTGGAACCTGGCCCACCGGATGGTGAAGGGCCTCGGGAACGCGCTCGGCCCGCTTCGCGACGCACAGGTGCGCCGCATCGCAGTGCAGAACATGAAGAGCCGCGGCAGGTCGGTCCTATTGGAACGTATACGCACGGAGGAGCGCTCCGCACGGCCATCCTCGCAGGCCGCGCTCGATCTGCTGGGCATCCTGCCGCGCGTTCCCTTGAAGCGCGCCCTGCGCCTTCGTTCACCGGAGGCGCTGGACGGCCTCCGCGACGCGATCGAATGCGTCCAGGCGCACGCCCAGCGCCGCGTGCGTCACGCGAAATCCATCGCTCGGATCGACGACAAGGAGAGCCTGCATGCGGTGCGGATCGCGCTCAAGCGCTATCGCTACCTCCTGATCGCGATAGCCCCTTGCTTGAGCTTGGAACGCCGCGCGAAACTGGAGCCGCTGCGCCACCTGCAAACCACCATCGGCGATCGGCGCGACGAAGAGGATCTGATCGATTGGCTGGTACAAGGCGGTGCGAACGGAAAGCGGTTGGCGCGTGCGAGGCGTGCACACCGCCTTGTGCAGCGTAGAACGGTGCGCAACATGCTCCGGCGCGATTGGGAACTGTGATCGCTGTTCCGGAACGAGAATTCCCCCGAACGAAAGGATCACGCAACATCGAAGGCGCACCTTCGGTGCATCCAGAAGGGTGGTCCGACTCTGATCCACCCGCCCCTAGGAGGGGGAGCCACGGCTCCCCCTTCACTTTCACGGTCCGGGCGTTCAACCGTTGCGCACCATGCTCTGCTCCCGCCTGGCCCAAAGGAGCTGCTTGGGTGGACAGGGCACATCGCCGAAGCTGCAGTACACGCAGCAATCACCGGCCAAAGGCCTGAAGATCGTGTCGCAGCGCAGGCAATGATAGAAGTACACGCATGCGTTCGCAGGCATCTGATCGTGGCTGCGTTTCCCGCAATTCGGGCACGTCACGGTACTGAAGTACACGGGCCGTTTCGCGAACGGCCTGAGCCATCGGTAGCGGAAGTGGTGCAGGATGTGCGTGCGCATGGGCCGGCCGTGGCGCGAAGCAAACCGGGCCGGTTGTGGTGCACATGACCACGACCTGAACTCGCGATCAAGCCCGCCTTCGTCCGTTCATTGTCCTTCGTACACCAACAGCGGCACCTGCGTGTGCAGAACGAGCCCTTTCGACACGCTCGCGTGGAACAGGCTGTGGAGCAGGCCCGTATGGCGGTGCAGCACCGCGACCAGGTCGACCCCTTCGCTCTGGGCCATGACGTCGAGGACCAGGGCCACATCCCCTCCACGTGCATCGATGTACCGGTGCGGCACAGCCGCGAACACGTCATCATATGCTGCGATCACCTTCGGGTCCGGATCCTCGTTCTCCTTCCGCAACACGTGGGCGATGATCACCTCCGCATGATGCTGGAGTGCAAGCCGGGCCAGCCGCTCCATGGCGTGCCGGTCCACCTCCTTGTGATCATCGGCCAGGAGAATACGACGTAGACCGTGGTAGCGCGCGTGTTCCGGCACCACGAGCACAGGTGCGCGGCTGGCCTTCACCACCGCAGCGGCATTGCTTCCGAACAGGGACGTGCTCCCCGTGCCCCGGGTACCCATGACCACCAGGTCGATGGCGGAATGCCGGCACACCTGGTCGATCGCGGATACGAGCGTTCCGAAGACCACTTCCGTGGAGGGCGCAGGCCGGGATCCCCCTTCGAGGTCCCGCAGCTGCTGCACGAACGCTGCCATGCCTTCCACGCCCGCCGCATAGGCGCTGCTGCTCATCTGTACCAGTGTGGAATGGCCCGGCAATGGATCCAGGTAGGCATGGAGCAGGGTGTGCCGATGGCCTCCATCCCCGAACAGGTCCTGGGCGAAGGTGCACGCGTTCAGCGACCGGTCGCTGAAATCGGTGGGGAGGAGGATATGGAGCATGTGCCGAAGGGGTTGACCGCTGCGCAAAGTTGACGCGCGAGCCGTGCTCCGCTCCTGATCCGGATCACCTTGCGTCCTTGCCCGGGTGCTGAGCCTGAGCGGATTGCGCGCGTTGCGCAGAGAATTAACGCTGGCGTCAGGTAGGCGGCATAGGTTGGCCGCGTTCCCCGATCCCTTCATGCCGTATCAGGAAGAATTGCGCACGTTCCAGCCCATTTCCCTCGAGGAGATGGACGGCGTGGCCCTGCTGGACCGGATCGATACCAAGTTCGTGTTCGGAGCTGCGTTGATGACCGCCCTGCTGGACGCCATGCGTGGGGAATACCGCGTGCTGGAGGTGAACGGCAAACGCGGTGCGGATTACAGGACCCTGTACTACGACACCGTGGACCTGCGCCATTTCCGCGACCACCATCGCAGCCTCGACATGCGCAGCAAGGTGCGCTACCGCCAGTACGTGGACAGCGATCTCTGCTTCTTGGAGGTGAAGCGCAAGACCGCGAAGGGCCGCACCGACAAAGTGCGCTTGCGTGTGGCCGTGATCCCCGAGCAAATGCCTATCGAGCATCTGAATTTCGTGCAGAAGGCCAGTGGTGTGAACGAACCGGTGTTCCCGCAGATCTGGAACATGTTCCATCGCCTCACCTTCGTGCACCGCGAGCGCGCGGAGCGCGTTACTATAGACAGCGACGTGCGCTTCGAACGCGAGGGCCGGTCGGCGGTGTTCGGCCCGGCCTGCATAGCGGAATTGAAGCAGGCGCCGGGCGATCCCGATTCACCGTTCGCCGCGTTGATGAAGTCGCTGGGCCAGGCGCCCACGAGCATGAGCAAGTATTGTGTGGGTCTTTGGAAGCTGGTACCCGAAATGAAGTACCAGGAATTCCTTTCCACGTTCCATCAGCTCGCCAAGACGCAACCGGCCGCCATGGCCATCAGTGCCGCTGCCGGATCCTCTCCGGAAGGCCGGAAGAACTGAGCGGTAGGCGGCATGTTCGCCGCATCCTGCACGCAATGTTGCCCCAGGGTTTCTTGCCCGAGCCCGACGGAACATTGGGATAATGTGCGCCACCGGCGCGAGAAAGGACCGGGCCTCGTGCGCCGTGTTCGAACGGCCCGCTTCGTAATGTCCGATCAACCTGGATAATGGAAACATACCATGGCACGAAGGAAAGCATGCCGATCGCCTAACGCCGGTCGCGTTGCCACGGGGGACGTTTGTGGCGCTCATTAAAGTCGAGCAACGACCCAGAACCCTTTCACAAACCCCCAGTCATGAGAACCCTTTCAAAACTCATTCCCGCCGCGTTGATGGCAACGCTGGCGCCTGCGCTCTGCGGGGCGCAAAGCATCGGCAGCGCCTGCGGCTGCCCGGACGTA
>CAZFAW010000152.1:0-6572 GCA_964517015.1 uncultured Chryseobacterium sp. | reverse complement strand
ATTTTCAAGGCGTATTGCACGCGCGTGGGCAGCGGCCCGTTCCCCACGGAACTGCTCGATGGAACCGGGGAACGCATTCGGCACGCCGGCCGCGAATTCGGCAGCACCACCGGCAGACCGCGCAGATGCGGCTGGCTGGACCTGCCCGCCTTGCGCTATGCCGTCATGATCAACGGGATCACCGAACTGGCCATGATGAAGGCCGATGTGCTCGGCGGTATGGACCGGGTGGAGGTGTGCACGCACTACCGCGTGGACGGCCAACTGACCGACCGCCTCCCGTACGACCTGCACCAGCAGGTGCAACCGGTGTACACCACCATGCCGGGCTGGGACGGCACGGAGGGGGCCCGTGAGCTGCCCGCATCCCTCACGGCATACGTTGAGATGATCGAGCGTGCCACCGAAGTGCCCGTGCGCATCGTTTCGCTCGGCCCCGATCGCGTACAAACCGTGCTGCGCGATCCGGTCGCGGCACATTGATCCCCGATCCGTGGAAGCACCGAAGCGAGGACGGGTTCCTTTGCCGGTGGAGTGGATGGAACGTCAGCGACGCGCGCTCGGCGCGGAGGCCGATCCGTTGTTCGCCGCGCTCGAGGAGGCTCCCGTCACCAGCATCCGACTGAACCCCGCCAAGCCGCTGGACGTACCGGGAGCCCCGATCCCTTGGTGCCCGGAAGGACGTTACCTGGACCATCGCCCGATGTTCACTTGGGATCCGCTGTTCCATGCGGGTTGCTACTACGTGCAGGAAGCCAGTTCCATGTTCGTGGAACAGGCCGTGCGCGCATCGGGCCTGACGCACGGTCCCATCGCGGCGTTGGACCTCTGCGCCGCTCCTGGTGGCAAGAGCACGCACGTGCTTTCCTTGCTCGATCCGGCATCGTTGGTGGTGAGCAACGAGACGGTCCGGCCGAGGCAAGCGGCTTTGCTGGAGAACGTATGGAAATGGGGATCGCCCAATGCCGTGGTCACCGGGTCGCCCGGCGCGGCCTTCGGTGCATTGGCGGGTGCTTTCGATCTGGTGCTGCTCGATGCACCCTGCTCCGGAGAGGGCATGTTCCGCAAGGATCCCTTCGCCCGGCAGCAATGGAGCCCGACCCTGGTGCAACAATGTGCCACCACCCAACGCAAGCTCATCGACGATGCCTGGTGCGCCCTGGCGCCAGGGGGCACCATGATCTACAGCACGTGCACATGGGCGCCCGATGAGAACGAGCGGCAGGTGGAGCGTCTGCTGCGGGAGCATGGCGCGGAACCGGTACCGTTCGCCGTCGATGAACGGTGGAACATCGTCCGAACGAACGCCGGATGGTGCTTCCTTCCGCACCGCCTTGCCGGCGAGGGCTTCTTCCTCGCCGTGGTGCGCAAGCCGGGTGTACGGCGCCACCCTGCCACGAGCGACCCCACGGAACGGATCCGCATGGCGGTGAACGGAACAGCGTGCCTCGTGCCCAAGGGATGGGCACCGTTCGTTCATCTGCTCGAGCGTTCGGTCCGGGTGCTATCGGCAGGGACCCCGATCGCCACGGATGCCGGAGCGCCGCACATCGCCGCCTGCCTTACCGCACTGCCCGTGGAACCGGCGATCGAAAACCTGGAGCTCGTTGCGATGGAATGCCTGCGCTATTTGCGCGGCGAAGCACTGCCTGACACCGTGGCGAAGGGATACCGGCGCGTGACGTACGAAGGCCATGGCATCGGCTTGGTAAAGGGAGGAGGGAACCGATGGAACAACCTGCACCCCAAGGCGTGGCGGATCCGCATGCAACTGCCGAACGCTCCCGTTACCTTGCGTTGACCTCCATGGCACAGCACCTTCAGGCGCAAGGCAACGGGTTCGACCGGTTCCTGGACTGGTTCGAACGCCACAAATTCGGCGTGATCGGCACGCTGTTGCTGCATACCGTGATCATGTTCGTACTCGCGATCAGCCAGATCCGCACGGACCCGAAGCCGGAGACAGTGGCCGAAACGGAACTGGAGGTGCTCCCGGCACTCAGTGACCAGGAGTTCGAAAAACTGCAACAGCAACTGGCCACCAGCGCCGGACCTACGGAGCTCTCCGAGGTGAAATCGATGGTGAGCAACATCACGGCCCATCGCGTGATCGAGAACGCCTGGCCTTCACAGGCCACGCAACAACGCATGGCCGAAGCCATCGAGCAGGACCTGAAAGCCTTCGAGCAGGCGGAATTCGACAGGCTGGCGCAGGAACGGCACGAGCGCGGGGAGGATGTGGTGATGCCACAGCTCGACCCCTCCAAGTGGAACAAGGAACTTTATATGGAGAAGGCAGCGGAACCCGCAAAGGTCCAGGGCAATGCCGCCGTATGGCATGACCTCAAGGACCGTGTGGAGCAACGGCTCGATGTTCCTGCATTCACCTGCAAAGGCCAGGGCCAGGTGGCCGTGTCCGTGAGCGTGGACCGCGAGGGAACGGTGCAACGTACCGAGGTGGACGCCGCCAACACCACAACGAGCGATGCGTGCATGATCGAACGCGCACTGGGCAGCGCCTCATCGGCCAGGTTCAATGGGGCGCCGGGCGCACCCCAACCCCAACGCGGAACGATCTTCTACCTCTTCGTGGCGCAGTAACCGTCAAGTTGTCGCCGATGGCGTTGTGATCGGGTCATGCTGGCATCGCCAACTAGCCTCGCACGCACATTCTGTCGGTCTTCCGGCCGCGGCCTCTCGTTTGAAAGGCAGGCGGCAACCACAAGCAAGACCATGAAACTCGCAAGACACTTCGCACCGGCGTATACGACCCCGGTGGATCGCCTGGCCGGCGAACTCTTCGGCCGCGACATCGCCCAGTTCTTCGGCAGCGATGACGTATGGACGCGTTCCCCGAAAGTGAACATCCTGGAGCGCAAGGACGATTTCCGCATCGACGTGCAAGCACCGGGTTTCTCCAAAGAGGAGCTCAAGCTGAACGTGGAGGACGGCATGCTGACGGTGAGCGCGGAAAAGAGCACACAGGAACAGCAAGAGACCGAGCGGTACACACGCCGCGAATTCGGGTACACGAAATTCCAGCGCACCTTCCGGCTGCCGGACGGCGTGAACACCGAACGGATCACGGCCGAGCACGTGAACGGGGTGCTTTCCATCTCGATCCCCAAGAACGAGGAGAGCAAGCCCCGCACCCGGGAGATCAGCATCAACTGATCGGCTCCGACAGCAAGCCTCGAAAGCCGCTCCAACGGGCGGCTTTCGTGTGTGCACCCCTTACCTTCATCGGCCGATACCATCCACCATGGAACGCACCGCCGCCTCGCTGCTCGCACTGTGCCTGATCGCCCACGCCCACGCCCAGCAGGACGCAGGCAAGGTGCACCGCATCGTGAAGGATCCGCCGAAGGAGTTGCAAGCCGCCCCGGAACGACCGGAGAAGCCCATCGTTCCCGCCCTGAGCAAGGACGAGATGGAACAGATGGAGTTCCAGTACGTGGGTGCGTTCACCGAATGCCCGGCCCACCCGGCATGCGCCGAAGCCACGGGCGAACAACGCAAGGCATGCACCGCCCAGCAGGTGTTGAACGAGATCCGCTCGCACCTCGACGCGGAACCTCCCGCCGATCTTCCCGCCTCCAGCGCGCGGGTCAAGGTCGGCTTCGATGTGAACCAGTTCGGGGACGTGAAGGGGATCACCGTGAACTACGCCGGCAACGACCGGATGAGCGAAGCGGTGGTCGCCGCCCTGTACAACCTGCCGAAGTTCCTACCCGCCACGAACAATGGAGTTCGTGCAGGCAGCCATTGCTCCTTCAGCTACGCGCCCGCCGCACTTTTCAAGAAGGCCCCCTGAGAGTGCAACCCGCACGGCCCCGCTTGCGTAGGATGATACCCTTCTCCCCCCGATGAGCAAGCCGAAGAAACCGTTGGTCCACTACTACCAGGAGGTCCTGGACAAGATCAGCTTCGCAGACCGCACCACCTTCCGAAAGGAACTGCGCAAGGCCTTCCGCCGCCTCTTACCGGAAGAGCGCCAGGAACTGAAGCGATGGTTCCGCAATTCCTGTGTGTGCAAGGTGGGGCTGCGCTCCCAGCCGATCCCGGTGCGCTGATCGGCCAATAGCCCGATCAGTCGACCCGGTGGCTGCGCCAAGCGTCCGCACTGGTCGCACCATGGAAGGTGAACCAGCCGAAAGCCGTGAAGCTCGCGCACACGGTGATGCTCCAGAACAGGAACAACAGCCGGTGCGCTCCGAACCACGATACCGAGGAAGCATCGGCGATCCAACCGGTGGGCACCGCCAGGGCCAGCACCACGGCGATGGCCAGCACGGTGATCAGCAGGTGCCGCATTGATCGAAGGGGCCAGTACAGGGCAGCGCGATATTTGGCCAGATGGCCGCCCCATTGGTGCACCAGGTAGTGGTGTTGCTCGCCCACACGCAGGAAAAGCAGGGGATCGCCTTCGCAACGGGTAAGCTTGAAATGGCTTGCGGGCGCCAGTACCTTGAAGCCCGCCAATGGGACGTTCGCGCGGCTTTCGAGCTGGCGAAGCGCGTGGAACACCTGCTGGGGCAGTTCGCCCTTGTACCAACGTCCGTCCAGGAAGCGCAACCGGTACTTGATGCACAAGCGCTCGATCTCGCGTTCGTGGTAGACCCGGGCGGGATCCAGGCCTTTGATGCGGTTGATGACGGGCGTGCCGCTGGTGAGCACCACAGCACGCAGCACAGCGTCGTGATCGCTTTCCTCGTCCAGCACGCCGTTCACGGCAGCGAGGAAAGCCTCCTGTCCGAGGATCAACTCTTCGAGTTGCTGCTTGTTCGGTCGGACCCTCATACCCGTTGCATTGTGTGCAGGTCCAGGTTCGGGAGGGGGCTACGAGGCCGTGCGGCCTTCCTCCTCGTTCATGGGTTCCGCCACGCCATCCTCACCGGCTTGCAGTGCGCGCCGAACGCTCTCGGGTGCGTCCAGCGCGATCGAACTGAGCACACTGCGATCGGGGAGCAGGAGGCGGCATTTGGCGTTCACGTCGATCGGTTCGTAGTGGGTGCCTTTCTCGACCACCACGTTCCACACGGAGTCGAAGGGGACCACGAAACGAACGGGGGATTCATCGAAGAGCCCACCGAAGAACTTGTGGGACTTGCCCAGTTTGTACTTCTTGTGGTCGAAGGCCGTCATGAACTTCACCTTGACGGGACGGTCGATCTCCACCTCGATGATCTCCTTCTTCTTGGCCTGGTATTGCTTGTGCAGGAACTTCATGCCCTGTGCTTGTTCGTTGCGAAAGTAAGGTGCAAGTTCATGCGGGACGTGCCGCCGGTCAGAGTTTCACGCTCAAGACCGGGAAGGTGGTATGGTTCACGATGTCCTCGGTAAGGCTGCCGTTCACCACGTGGAAGAAGCCGGTGCGGCCATGGGTGGCCATGGCGATCATGTCCGCGTCGATGCCCCGGGCGAAGTTGAGGATGCCCTCCTCGATGCTGAGGTCGTTGTAGATGGTGGCCGTGAACTTCTTCAGCTCGTGCTTCTGGAGGAAGGCGTCGATGGCCCTGTTGGTCTCCTCGCTCCGTTCGAAGTTCTTGGGGGTGTTCACTTTCAAGAGGTGCACACGCGGTTCGAACAGGTCGATGACCGGGCGGAACGCATCGAACTTCTCGATGTCGGTGTCGCTGAAATTCGACGCGAACACCAGGTCGTTCACGTTGAAATCGTCCACATGGTGCTTGATCACCAACACCGGCATGGGGGCGATGCGCACGATCTTCTGCGTGTTGCTGCCCACGATGCTGCGCATGCCGCGCGCACCGTGCGAACCCATGACCACAAGGTCCACGTGGGCCAGACGGTCGTTCTTGAACATGTCCGTGATCGCCATCTGCCGGAGCATGAACTTCTTCAGTTCGATGCCGTTCAGGAAGTCCATCTGCGGCACCTGCTCCAGGCGCGCTTCGATCTCCTCCCGCACTTTCTGGTTCTCGGTGTGGAAATCGGTCATCTGCTCGTACACGTGCACCACATCGATGCAGGCACCGGACAGGCGCGCGAGCTTCGCCGCCACACGCAAGGCATCGGTCGCGCACGGGCTGAAGTCGTACGGCACCATGATGGTGTTGAACTGGGTGGCCATGGGTCCCGGGATCTTGCCGAAAAAGTAGCTGCACGAACGCAGACATCCAAGGACACGCATCGCCTCGGAGGCGCGTCCCGATCGCTACTTTCGCCCGAGACCGCATGGAAGCTCTCCGGATCGAAGCCACGGACAAGACCCCGGAAGTGGTCTTCGACCCCGCGAAAGGGCTGCTACACATCAAGGGCTGCTCGATCCACGAGAATGCCGCCCGGTTCTATGAGGACCTGTTCGCCAAGGTGGAGGCCTATGCCGCGATGCCGGCCCGGCGCACCGAGGTACGCATAGCCTTGGAGTACTTCAACAGCAGTTCGGCCAAATACCTGCTCGATATCCTGAAACGGATCGACGACCTGCATGCCACCGGGGCCAGCAAGGCCAGCCTGGAATGGCGATGCGAGGACGGCGATCTGGACATGCAGGAAGCCGGGAACGACTACAAGGCGCTCCTGGAAATGCCCGTGAAAGTGCTGATGGA
>CAZFAW010000151.1:2654-6621 GCA_964517015.1 uncultured Chryseobacterium sp. | reverse complement strand
CGGTTCACCTTGGTGCCCCACGCCTGGAACAGACCGCAATCGGCCACGTTCACCACCGCGCTCACCACCACCACCGTTACCAGGATCACGGCGATCGCACGCCGCACGGCCACCGAATCCCGCCACATGCACGCACCCACGAGCGCGGTGGGCAGCAACATGACATAACCGGCAGTGGCCAGGTGCATGGCGAATGCGTGGCGGTAAGCCGCAAGGATCTCGGTCCAGGGGATCGGCGAAAGCCGGCCTGCGTTCAGCAGGAGGAAAAGCGTTTGCTGGAGCAGGAAAAAGAACACCCAGAAGAAGAACAGGGTGATCAGCCAGCGCAGGATCGCGTTCATGCGCGTTCGGGTTCGGACGCATCGCGAACGTACAGGAACGCGCAGAGGCCGATGAGCAGCAGGTTGGCCATGCCCAGAACGCTGTGATCGAGCAGCACATCGGAAAACGGGCCCAAGGCATCGCCCCAATTCCCTCCGAACGCCCAGAGCACGGCAATCGCGACCGGAATGAGCCAGGAAGGACGATCGGGCCGTAACGCATGGAGGATCACGTACGCGATCAGCGGCATGGCCAGCAGGAAATGCTCCGTATCCGTGACGGTGACGCTGGGCACCCCGGCGACGACCACGAGCAGGTTGAACAGCAGCAGGCGATCGTGGCCCTCCGCACCCGAACGGCGCGCCATGGCACGATCGAAGAGCAGGAGACCACTGGCGAGCGTGGCGAACAGGATCAAGGCCATCGTCACCGTGGGTGGTATGGTACCGAAGGAGAGGCGACGGAACACCGTGTAGGCGGTGTTCATCGGTTCCTTGTCCTCGTTGCCGAGGTAGAAGAGGTACACATTGTGGATCCGCATCCAGGTGGTCCAATCGTGCAAAAGGCCCAGGTTGGTGCGCCAGCCCAGGACCAAGGCCGGCACGGCCGATCCGATCAGTGCCGCACCGCCGGCCCAGGCCAGCACCTTCCATCGGCCATGCAGCATCAGGAGCGGCAACAGCGCGAGGAAGTGCGGTTTGAACAGGATGGCGATCCCGAGCCAGAGGCCTGCGGCCTGGTTCCGCCTTGCGGCCAGTGCCTGTAGCACGGCCAGCAATACCACGAGCAACACCATGTTGATGTTGCCCATGTGCAATTCACGGTGAAGGTGCACGCCGACCACCAGGAAGGTGAGCCAGAGCACTGCGGGTTGGAACGCCACCGGCCGGGACAGGACATGCTGCCGCAGCAGGCGTTCAGCCGTCCGGAACGCCAGCACGGTGGCCGCGATGATCACGGCCGACCAAAGGAGCGCTGCAGCAGTGTAGGGCAGCCAGGCGAACGGGCAGAGCAACAGGAGCGCAAAGGGTGAATACTTGAAGAACCCGCTGCTCACCCCCACCGAAACACCATAAACCGCCTGGCCGTGCAGCAGGCGATCGCCCGCCTCCCAATACACGCGGAAATCGTTCATCCAAAGGCGCCCGTTGATGGCGTCCAGCGCCACCACCGTGCCCAACGCCAGGCACACCACCGTTTCGAAGCGGATCCAGGATCTCCAGGTCATCGTCGCCGCGCCAAGATCGCAGAACCTTGCGACCGGGCGCTACACGGGCAACGGAGCCGGCTGCCTATTTTCGGCGCCCATCCGGAGAGATGGCCGAGCGGTTTAAGGCGCGCGCCTGGAAAGTGCGTATACCTGAACAGGGTATCGGGGGTTCGAATCCCTCTCTCTCCGCCAAGTTGAAAGCCGCCCCGAAAGGGCGGCTTCTTCGTTCGACCGGGAGCCAAGCGCAGCTTGAGCGATCGGTCGAATGAAGAAGCTGGCGAGCAGAGCGAGCGCGGCTTGCAAGTTGAAGCCTCCCCCTCCGGGAAAGCGCGTCTCGCGCAATCCCTCTCTCTCCGCCAAGTTGAAAGCCGCCCCGAAAGGGCGGCTTCTTCGTTCGACCGGGAGCCAAGCGCAGCTTGAGCGATCGGTCGAATGAAGAAGCTGGCGAGCAGAGCGAGCGCGGCTTGCAAGTTGAAGCCTCCCCCTTCGGGAAAGCGCGCTTCGCACGATCCCTCTCTCTCCGCCAAGCCGCCCTGCGAAAGCGGGGCGTGTTCGTTCCGGGAAGCGCAGCTTGAACGTGGGGACGGCTGCAGAAAGCGGTGAGCGAAGCGAACGCGGCGTTCCTGTTCCAGGGCGCACGCGGTACGAACGGCCTGTGCACCACGGCCGGTGCGGCTCAAAACGGTGAAACCTCGCCGCACAACGGCCGGGCGAATTCAACCGCGAACCTTGCGCGATCGATGCCCTGCCCCAGCAGGAACATCGACTTCGTCACGGCAGCCTCGATCGTCATGTCGTGGCCGCTGACCACACCCAGGTCCACGAACGCGCGACTGGTCTCGTAGCGCCCCTGCTCCACCCTTCCGCCCACGCATTGGGTCACGTTCACCAGGATCAGTCCGCGTTCACCGGCTTCGCGCAAGGCGCCGAGGAACCCGGGGTCCGTAGGACCGTTCCCGCTTCCGAACGTGGTCAGCACCATCGCCCGGAGCCCGGGCGCGTTCAGGGCATGGCGCACCCACTCCGAACGGATGCCGGGGAACAACCGCAGCACGCCCACACGGTCATCGAGCGTTTCGTGCACACGCAAGGGGCCGCCGCGTGCCGGCAGGATCGCGGCATCGTTGTACCGGATGCGAACACCGGCTTCGGCGAGCACCGGCCAGTTCGGCGACCGGAAGGCTTCGAACCGCTCGGCATGCACCTTCACGGTGCGATTGCCACGATAGAGCGAATACTCGAAGTACACGGCCACTTCCGGCACGCGGGGCCTACCGTCCTGTAGGGAAGCCGCGATCTCGATGGCGGTGATGAGGTTCTCCTTCGCATCGGTGCGGATGGTGCCGATGGGCAGCTGCGAGCCCGTGAGCACCACCGGTTTCCCGAGGCCTTCCAGCAGGAAGCTCAATGCGCTGGCGGTATACGCCATGGTGTCACTGCCGTGCAGCACCACGAACCCGTCGTATCGGTCGTAGGCATCGCGCACGATCGAGGCGATGCGCAGATGGTCCAAAGGGCGCATGTCGCTGCTGTCCTTGGGCTGTTCGAAGGATACGGCGTCCAGGCGCACGCCGACCCGCTCCAGCTCGGGCACCTGGTTCTCCAATCGAGCGAGGTCCATGGCGCGCAGAGCGCCGGTGCGGGGATCGGCCACCATGCCGATGGTGCCGCCGGTGTAGATCAACAGGACCGATGCGCTCATGCTCCGAACAATTGGACCGCATTGGCGGTGGTGATCCGCGCGATCGCGTCAAGCGTGTGCTGCGTGGCTTCGGCCAGTTTCGCCGCCACCTGGGGGATGTAGGCGCTTTCGTTCCGCTTGCCGCGGTGAGGTACCGGCGCGAGGTAGGGCGCATCGGTCTCCAACACGCACCGTTCCGGACCCACGATCCGCAGGGTCTCGAACAAGCCGCCCTTCGGGTAGGTGATCACACCGCCGATGCCGAGGTAGAACCCGCCAAGCGCCCCGATCCGCTCCGCCTGCGCCGGCGTTCCGGTGAAACAATGGAACACCCCGCGCAACCGATCGCCGTGCTCCTCTTCCACGATCGCGATCACCTCATCGAAGCTCTCGCGGCAGTGGATCACTACGGGCGATCCCAGTTCCACCGCCCAGCGCACCTGCGTGCGGAATGCGTCCCGTTGCTGCCGCAGCCGGGTCTTGTCCCAGTACAGGTCGATGCCGATCTCGCCAACGGCCCAGTAGCGGCCGGTGGAAAGCAGGCGTTCCACCTCGGCAAGGTCCTTCGTGGGGTCTTCGGAGACCGAGCACGGGTGCAGGCCCATCATGGGGCGGCACAGGTCGGGCCATTCCGCGGCCATGGCATCCATGGCCGCGATGCTCTCCCCGTCCACGTTCGGCAGGTAGATGCGAGTCAGGCCTGCTTCCACCGCACGCCGCACCACTTCGCGCCGGTCGGGATCGAACTGCTTGTG
>CAZFAW010000151.1:0-2554 GCA_964517015.1 uncultured Chryseobacterium sp. | reverse complement strand
GCGCTCAAGCGTGAACGGTTCGACCTGGTGATCGATCTGCACCACAACCTGCGCAGCTGGCGCGTGAAGCGTGCCTTGGGTGCCCCGTCCCACAGCTTTTCCAAGTTGAACATCGAGAAGTGGTGGATGGTGAACTTCAAGCGCGATCGCCTGCCGCGCGTGCACATCGTGGACCGCTACATGGCCACGGTGGCCCACCTGGGCGTGAGGAACGATGGCGCGGGGCTGGAACTGCACGTTCCCGATGAGCACGCCGTGGCGCCCGCCGACCTGCCCTCCACGCACCGCAATGGCTACATCGCGTTCTGCATCGGGGCGGCGCACTTCACCAAACGGCTGCCGCCCCATCGCCTGATCGAACTGGCACACCTCCTGCCTGGCGCCATGGTGATCATCGGTGGACCTGAGGACGGACCGGTCGCATCGGCGATCGAGGATGCCGTGGGGGCGCGAGCCTTCAATGCCGCCGGACGCCATGACCTGCTCGGCAGCGCTTCGTTGATCCGTGGCGCGCACAGCGTGATCGCGCACGACAGCGGGGCCATGCACGTGGCTGCGGCCTTCCAGAAGAACGTGGTGAGCATCTGGGGCAACACCATCCCTGCGTTCGGCATGCCGGCCTACATCCCGCAACACCCCGAGCGCGCGCACATCGCCGAAGTGAACGGGCTCGCCTGCCGTCCGTGCTCCAAGATCGGCTTCGATCACTGCCCGAAGGGGCATTTCCATTGCATGGAGCGGCAGGACCTCCGCTGGATAGCGGATCGGGCCCGTGGCGATGTGGCCAACGCCGGGCGCATCGGACGCGTCTAGGTCCTGCCGGTCCTCCCAGGCATGATCATGGTCCGAACCAGCCATCTCCTCACGTTCGTTCTCGCAACGATCCTCTCCCGCGCCCAAGAAGCCAACATCTGGTACTTCGGCGATCAGGCCGGGATCGACTTCAATGCCACGCCGCCCGTACCCCTGCTCGATGGGCAGCTCACGGCCTACGAGGGTTGCGCCACGATCGCCGACGGCAACGGCGACCTGGTGCTGTATTGCAACGGTGGTCCTTTGTGGACCACGCCACCATGGAACGTGGGCGCCGTTTGGGACCGCACGCACGCGATCATGCCCAACGGCGACCTCTCCGCCGCAGGTGGTTGCAACAGCGCCGCGCAGGCGTGCCTGATCGCACAGGATCCCGGCGATCCCGATCGCTACTACATCTTCACCACCGACTGCCAGGAACACGCCATGGCCGGGGGATTGCGCTACAACGTGGTGGACATGACCCTGAACGGCGGCAACGGCGATGTGGTGAGCAGCGGCACGCTGCTGCAACCGAACATCAACGAGTCGATCACAGGGATCCGGCACGCCAACGGCCAGGATGTCTGGATCCTGGTGCACGACAATGGCGGAAGCACGTTCTTCGCCTTCCTGCTCAGCGGAACCGGCATCACCGGTCCCGTGACCTCGTCCGTGGGTCCGGCCATCGGTCAACAAGCAGGTCAGCTCGCGGCGAACATCACGGGCTCCAAGGTGCATTACGCGGGCACATGGACCTCGACGCTCTTCGACTTCGATCCAGGCACGGGCGTGCTCACCAACCCCGTGGACCTGCAGCGCGAGGTGTTCGGCTGCGCGTTCGCCCGCGGCTGCCGCCTTCTGTACACGTGCGAACTGGTCGGCGCGCAACGCATCTTCCAATACGATCTGTTCGCTGCCGATGTGGCCGCGAGCGAGCAAGTGGTGGGCACGGGCAGCGCACTTATGCAAGGGAACCTGCAACTGGGCCCGGATGGACGCATCTATCTGGCGCAGTTCGGGTCAACCCATCTGGGTGTGATCCAGCAGCCGGACGTGTTGGGGATCGCCGCGGGGTTCGTTTCGAACGGATTCCACCTGGGCGGAAGGGAAAGCGAAGGCGGCCTCCCCAATTTCGTCAACGACCTGCTCGGCCCCTGCAACCAGGGCCCCACCGCCATTGCACCGGTGGCGGCGTTGCCGCTCGCGCAATTCGACCTGGTGGGCGATCACCTGATCCTGCACCCGGCCATGGTCGATGGACGTTACGCGGTGCTGCGCGCCGATGGCACCCTGGTCCGCGAGGGACCACTGCACGGGGATCGAACGGACGTGGATCTCACGGGTGCGGCCAGCGGCGTGCATGCCCTTCGCACCGTGGCCCCCGACGGCACCGAAGCACGTGCCACGTTCTTCCTGCCCTGAGCGGCTTCAGCGGTCCTCGAACAAGGCCTTCAACTCGGTCGCTTCCTCCGGTTTCATCTTTCCCGCGAGGATCAACCGCAACTGGCGCCTGCGCAACGCGCCGTCGTAGCGCTTCTTCTCCTCCTCCGTCTCGGGCACGAGGTCGGGCACCTGGATGGGGTGGCCCGCTTGATCCACGCCGACGAAGGTGTAGATGGCGCTGTTGGCCTTGATCCGTGCGCCGGTCACCTGGTCCTCCACCCATACATCGCTCCACACTTCCATGCTTGTGGAGAAGGAGCGGCTCACTTTGCTCTGGATGGTCACGAAATCGCCCAGCTTGATCGGGCGGTCGAAG
>CAZFAW010000150.1:1995-6640 GCA_964517015.1 uncultured Chryseobacterium sp. | reverse complement strand
GTTGGTGGCGGAGTTGATCCGTGCCACGCCGAACAGGGTCACTTCGGTGGCCTGGAACGCACCGCTGGACGCCATGGAACTGCTGGCGTCCTTGAAGTGGTTGGCGCTGCTGAAGCTGGTGAAGTACGGTTGGAAATTGTGCGTGGCATCCGCTGCCTGCAGCGTGCGCGTACCCACGGTCTCCACCGCGTTCTTGTTGGGCGAGAGGTCGTCCCAATCCGGTGCGTTGCTGCCCGCGGCCACACCCGCGGCATCGGAGGCGAGCCACAGCGAAAGGCCACTGAGCACGCCGCCTGGCGATGCGGCGAAGGCGCCGAAGGTGAAGTATTGTCCCGATGTCAGGTCCACCGATGCCTGTCGGTACGCGGTTCCATTGATGGTGATGGACGTGGTGGCCACGGCGTTGTCCGAGCCGTTGAACGTGGCATCGTTGCTCACCAGCAGGTTGATGGTGGCATCGGTGGAGGGCCACGCCACGGTGACCGTGCCGACCGTGCCCGTTTCCTGAACCTTCCAGAAGCGATCGAGACGTACGGTGATGCCGGTAAGCCCGCTCACCGTGGTGGCGAAGTTGGTGGCGCCGTTGTCGGAGCCCGCGATCAGGAACGATTGATCGGTGGAAAGATCGGTGCCCGAACCGTTCAAGTTCACCAAGGTGCTGCCGTTGCCGATCACGGGTTGCAGGCCGGCATTGATCGATTCGCTCTGGCGCTGGTGCAGGCCGCTGGTGTTGTCGCGGCCAATGCCGAAGATGTGGTTGTTGTAGCCGGTGTTGGTGGCCGTGCTCCAGACGGTCGTGGAGGCGCTGGAGAGGTAGTTCGTACCGCCGTTGTTCAGCGTGATCCCGTACTTCACGGCAAGGTAGGACCACACACGCTGGCGGTTCGCCGCGGAGAGGTCGCTGTTGTACATGATCACCTCGGCGATGCTGCCACCATCGAACCCGTACGCATCACCGTCGTACCCCACATAGAGCGGAAGCGTGGTGGTCGATTTCGCACTGGTGTTGGTACCGGGCGTGGTGCCGTTGCTGCATACCGATACCGTGTTGGTCACCGCACCATCGCCGAAACCGCTGGCGATGTAAGGGATGCTGGACGATGCCCCGCTCTGTTTCGCCACGTTGGTCGAACCCGCTCCGGTCCAGTTCTCGGTGGTGAAGCCGATGTCCGTCATGGGACTGGACGAAGCCAGCACCCAGCCGGCATCCCAGAATTGATTGATGGTTTTGGAGGCGAACGGCGCATAGGTGCCACTGCCGGGCAGACCCACCGCGAACACGGCGATCGCACCGTTGTTGGCGTTAAGGCTGGTGGAATGCGCCACCGAGAAGTAGTTCGATGCCGTGAGGTTGGTGGGCACGTACTGGAAGTTGTAGAGCGTGGTGTTCGGCACCGTTCCCGCCTTGGTGGCGTGGCGTGCGTTACCGCTCGCATCGGTCCAGGAGCCGCCACCGGTGTACCCTTCGGCACGCAGCCAGAGCTGCAGGTTGCCGCTCACACCGCCGGGCGATTGGGCCGTGGCGTTCGCAAGGAGCACCAGGAGGAGAGCAAGCGTCGGGATACGGCGCATGGGAGGGTGCCCCGATGGGAACGGGGCGGCCTTCATACGCGCGACCGGCGAAGGGGTTCCCCGGGCCGGTCCGCACGGTGCGCATACGGCAGCTAGCTTTGGCTTCCCGCTCCGCACGGTACAGCGGACCAGAGATGAGCAAGACCCTGAGCAAGCCCGCGGCGAGCACAACGGAACGGAACGGCCACGGCACCAACGGCGTCGGCAGGAAGGCTGGCCGCCTGCCGGTGATGAAGACCTACAAGATCTTCATCGGCGGCAAGTTCCCGCGCACCGAGAGCGGGCGCTATTACCAGCCCAAGGACGCGAACGGTGCGGCGCTGGCCAACGTGTGCCGCAGCAGCCGCAAGGACGTACGCGATGCCGTGGTGGCGGCGCGCGGCGCGGTGGGCGGCTGGGCGGGGCGCAGCGCCTTCAACCGGGCGCAGATCCTCTACCGCATCGGCGAAATGCTCGAGGGCCGTCGCATGCAGTTCGTGCACGAACTGGAACTGCACGGGGCCGCTCGGGCACGGGCCGAAGAAGAAGTTTCGCTCTCCATCGACCGCTGGGTGCATTACGCAGGCTGGTGCGACAAGTACCAGGCGCTCTTCAGCAGCGTGAACCCTACCAACAGCTCGCACTTCAACTTCAGTGTGTACGAACCCACCGGCGTGGTGGGCATCATGGCCAATGGCGACAACGGGCTGCTGGGCTTGGTGAGCCTGATAGCACCGGTGATCGCAGGCGGCAATGCCAGTGTGGTGGTGGCCAGCGAGAAACATCCGTTGCCTGCCGTCACCTTCGCCGAGGTGCTTGCCACCAGCGATCTGCCCGGCGGTGTGGTGAACCTGCTCACGGGTTTCCGAAGCGAACTGCTCAAACCGCTCGTGGCACACATGGACATCAACGCCATCGTGGTCGCCGATGCCGGCAAGGAAGAACGCGCGATGCTCGATCAAGAGGCGACCTGCAACTTGAAGCGCGTGGTCTACCCGAAGGTGCGCGACTGGTCAAGCGACGCCGCTCAGAGCCCCTACTTCATCCTCGATACACAAGAGGTGAAGACCACCTGGCACCCTATCGAAAAGGGGCAGGGCGGGGGTGGGGGGTATTGAAGTTCTTGTGATGAAGCCGGCACGCACGCTCATGCGCATCCGGGATGTGCGTTTCCTTCTCTTCACTGTTGCTTCAGCGGTGCCTTCCCCTCGAGCCCCGCGATCTTCTCCCTCAGCCCCGCGAACGCGGGATCCATGGCCAGGCATTTCTTGAAGTTCGCCAGCGCGAGGGCCGTATCACCGTCGGCCAGCAAGGCATCGCCGTAACTGTCGTAGGCGTTGGCCGAATTCGGGTATTCTTCGAGGTTGAGCTCCTGGATCGCCACGGCATCCTTCGTGCGGCCGGCCCACATCAGGTCGTAGCCGAGCATGTTCAACTCGATCTCTTTGAAGATGTAGCCTCCGGGCTGTTCGGCCTTCCAGTCCCTGTATCGCACCATGGCGGTCCGCACTCCTTCGTCGGCGACCACTCGGCCCATCTCCGCGCGGACAGAGAGCGGAGGAAGGAAGGCCGGTCGGTCAAAGAGCAGGTTGGTCAGACCCTCCGTGATCTCCCACAACCGGCCGGACGAATTGTTCATCAGGACCACGATGCATTTGTCCTCTTCGATGGCGCGCAGGATATAGGTGGAGAACCCGAGCCAGCCGCCGGAGTGTTGCAACATGCGCTTTCCCGTGGGGGTCTGCTGGATGAACCACCCGAAACCGTAATCGGTGGTGCTCCCGTCGTTCAGCGTGGCCCGCGTGAACGCTTCTTCGAGTGTGGCCTTGCTCACCAGCTTTTCCGTGTAGAGCGACCTGTCCCACTTCAATAGGTCGCCCACGGTGCTGTACACTCCGTCCTCGCCCATGGCCTTGTTCAGGTAGTGCCAGTCCGATGGGGTCATGTGGGCCCCGTCCCATTCCACGTGGAAACCATAGGCTCGATCGGGCATGGCGGGGTCGGGGCCCGGCACATAGTCGTACATGACCGTACGGGACATGCCGGCCGGATCGAAGATGTACCGCTGCGCGAAGTCGTGGATCGACATCCCGGAGGCGCGCATCACCACCGTGCCCAGCAGATCGTATCCTGTGTTGCTGTATTCCCATCGTTCGCCCGGCGTGAATGCCAACGGCACTTTCTTCTCAGCGAGCAGCTTCACCACGTCCTCGTTCCCGCCGATGTATCGCGCGGGGTCATCGTATCGCAGGTCCGTCTTCCAGGACTCGTCCATCATGCGCACGTAGTCGGGCAGGCCGGAGGTATGATGCAGCAGATGGCGGATGGTGATGCCTGCATAGGGCAGCTCGGGAATGAAGTGGCGGATGTCCTGGTCGTACGTCAGCCTGCCCTGTTCCTTCAGGATCATGATCGCCATCGCCGTGAACTGTTTGCTCACCGAGGCAAGGCGGAACTGCGAATTCACCGTCAGCGAGTCGAGGGGATCGATGCTGCGAACACCGAACGCGCCTTCATAGGCCACCTTTCCCTTGTCGAAGACCAGGGCCGTACCATTGAATTGGCCGCGGGCGCTGGCTTGGGCCAGGTAGCGTTCGTACTTGTTGGGCTCAGACGACGGTCGGGCTTCGCACGAAGCGATCAGGACGGCGAGCGTGGGCAGCAGCATGGGGAGGCGCGGCAAAAAATTCAGCATGCGAGGGGGCGTTGGTTCCACGGCCTTCAAGTATAAGTGAGCGCGACAGCGACGAACCGGGCTTAACAGGACAATGACAGGCGTGATACCGGGTGAAGCCGTCGGGTGCGGAAGCATGTGCATGCCCCGGCGATGCTCCGCTGCCCTTTTCTGATGGATCTTACATTCAACCAAAAGGTTGAATATATTCGCCCCCGATGCCCGCACCACAGACCCTCGACCGCACCTTGCTGGCGCTCGCTGATCCCACCCGGCGAGCGATCCTTCAACGTCTTTCCTCAGGCGAAGCCCGTGTAACGGATGTGGCAGGGCCGTTCAGCCTGTCGTTGAACGCGATCTCCAAGCACATCATGGTGCTGGAGCGCGCCAAGCTGGTGAAGCGCAGGAGGGAAGGGCGCG
>CAZFAW010000150.1:0-1895 GCA_964517015.1 uncultured Chryseobacterium sp. | reverse complement strand
CACATCATGGTGCTGGAGCGCGCCAAGCTGGTGAAGCGCAGGAGGGAAGGGCGCGACCATTACCTCAGCTATCGCGCGGGGCCCTTGGATGCGGCAGCGAAGTGGATCGAGGAGACGCGCAACTTCTGGGCTTCGCGACTCGACACCTTGGAGCGACTGCTGCGCGAAGAGGATGCCGCCGGCAAACCATGAACGAACAACATCGGACAACATGAGCAGGATCGACTGGAAGAGCCTCACCGTGCGCATACCGGTGAAAGCGAAAATGAAGGACCTGTACAACGCGTGGACGAAGCCCAACGAACTGGAGGACTGGTTCCTGCGCAGGGCCGCATACAAGAGCAAGGACAAGAGGGCGCTTCGTCCTTCGGCCTCCGTTGTGAAAGGTTGCACCTTCGAGTGGGAGTGGTACGGATACGAAGGCGTGGAGAAAGGCCTGGTGAAAGAAGCCAACGGCACCGATCATGTGCAGTTCACCTTCGCCAACTCGCTGGTGGATGTGCGCCTCCACGAGCAAGGCGACACGGTGATCGTGGAACTGGTGCAGAGCGGCATACCCACCGACGCGGCCTCGAAGAAGAACATCCGCCTCGGTTGCCACGTGGGTTGGACCTTCTGGATGGCGAACCTGAAGTCCGTTTACGAAGGCGGACTGAACCTGCGCAACACGAACGAAGAACTGACCGGCATGGCCAACAATTGAGCAACATGGAGAACCAGGATCGCTACGGAACCATCACCGCGCCGAACACCATCCGCTTCGAGCGCACACTACCCGGACCCATTGAGCGGGTCTGGTCCTACCTCACCGACCCGGAGAAGCGCGGCAAGTGGCTCGCGTCCGGACCGATGGAACTGCGCGTGGGCGGTGCGGCACGCCTGACCTGGCTGCACCGTGAGTATGCCGCCGGCGAAGAACTTCCTGAGCAGTTCAGGAACATGGAGAAAGGCCACAGCATGGATGCGACAGTGACGCGCTGCGAGCCGCCGCGCCTGCTCGCCTTCACCTGGGGCAAGCGCGTGGAGGCGCTCTCGGAAGTGGTCATCGAGCTCACTGAACGCGGTAACGACGTGCTGTTGGTGCTTACGCACGCGCGCCTGCCGAACCAGAAGGACCTGCTCGGTATTTCAGGCGGCTGGCATACGCACCTGGACGTGCTGGTGGAGCTGGTGAACGGGCGAAGCTCACCGGGATTCTGGTCAAAGCTCATGCGACTGAACGCGGAATATCCGCAGCGCATCGCAACCGCGCTGCCGCCACAGGAGTTCATGCTCCGGATCCTCAACGACGGCGATGTGAGGGCCGGCATGACGCCAGAGGCTTCGTTCGCGTTCAAAAAGGCCTGCGAGGTGTACATCGGCGAATTGGAGGCGGAAGGCAGGCTCATTTCCGCCCAACCGTTGGTGCGGGAAGGTGTGATCGTATCCGGCGTTCCGGGTGCGTTCAAGGAAGAGGTCTTCGACAAAGGCGCGCTCATCCAGGTGGGCTACTATCGGGTGCTTGCCGCAGACATGGCCGATGCAGTGGCCATAGCGAAGCGGAATCCGGAATTCGCGTTCAGCGACAAAGCGAGCGTGGAGGTGCGGCCGATCAAAGGAGCGGAGGCGGCCACAGGGTTCGCATACCCGGAAGGTGGCGGAAAGCGCCTTTCTTGATCGACCATGCCACGCATTGCCGGCCGGCCATCGTTCCCCGGCACTGCGTTCGACCTGTTGAAAACCTTTCGGCTCCGGTAGGCAGGCCAGGGAAGGGGGGCGCCTACCTTGCACCAACACGAACCGAAAAACCGAACCACCATGGCAGCTGTTGAAGGGTACTGCGTGAAGTGCAAGGCCAAGCGCGAGATCAAGGACGCGAAGCAGGTCGAGATGGCCAACGGCCGCAAGGCCATGAA
>CAZFAW010000149.1:0-6734 GCA_964517015.1 uncultured Chryseobacterium sp. | reverse complement strand
CAACGGAACGCGATCGAGGCCGCATCGATCCTCAGCGCCGTGGGAAGCCTCACGCAGGCGCACATCCGGTACGCCGGTCGCGCGGACGGGATCGTTTCGAGCGGTGACCTGGAGGTCTGTTCCTTCAGCGGAACCCTATCGCGCCATGGGGTGCACCTCCACGTGAGCGTGGCCGACCGGAACGGGGCCATGCTCGGCGGGCATGTGCTTGCCGGGTGCATCGTGCGCACCACGCTCGAACTGGTGATCGGGGAAGTGGCCGGGGTGAGCATGGTACGCACGAAGGATGAACGGACCACCTACGACGAACTCGATCCCCGCCCGCTCGCGCCATGATGCTCCCCTTCGAAGCCGGTGCGTTGCGGCCGTTGCAGGACGCGGACAAGCCCGCTTTCGCATCGCTGATCAACGACCGTTCCATCTGGTTGCAGCTCACGGACGGCGTGCCGCACCCGTTCACCCCCGCCCATGCCGATGCGTTCTTCGCACGCATGGACGTGCACCCCCCCTACGTGCTCGCGATCACGTGCAACAACGAACTTGCCGGCCTTGTGGGTGCGCATCCGATGAGCGACATCGAACGCCAGACCGCCGAGATCGGGTATTGGATCGGCGCACCTTACCAAGGCCGGGGCCTCGCCACCGGTGCACTGCGCACCTTGATCCCGTATGCATTCACCGTGCTGGGAAAACACCGGCTGCAGGCGCGTGTGTTCGAAGGCAATGCTGCCAGCATGCGCGTGGTGGAGAAATGCGGCTTCCGGAAGGAGGGTGTGCTGCGCGATGCCGTGACCAAGGACGGACGCATCCTTGACCTCCACGTCTATGGTCTGTTGAAGTCGGACGGAACGTGGTCCTGAGGGATCAGGGCACGATCTCGATCACGGTGGTCCCGGGCCGTACGTACGGATAGATCTCGTCCAGATCGGCGTTGCGCAAAGCGATGCATCCCCATGTCCAATCCGCTCCGGCGTCGATCCAATGGTCCTTTCCTTCCGGGACTCCATGGATGCCGATCTCCCCGCCGATGTCCTTGCCAGCGGGGATGAGCCCCTGCGCCTTTCGGGCCTCGAACCGCCGCCAGCTCTCTGCGTTCGGATAGTCGACCCAGATGAACTTGTGCCACTGGTCATGCACCCGCTTGCTGCGGAAGGTGAAGCTCCCCTCGGGCGTCTTGCGATCCCCCTGGCAGTACTTGTCGCCTTCCGGCCGTTCGCCCAGTACGCAAGAGAAAGACCTCACCAGGGAATCCTCCACGAAGACCTGGAAGCGGCGCTCGCTCTTGTCCACGTGGAACCGGAGGGTGTGCGCATCCAAGTGCAGGCTGTCGATCAGCACGGACAGGGGGCGTTCGGAGGCGCGGTCCGCGACTTCCGTGGCTTTGGCCTCTGCTGTGATCGCGGGCTGTTGGCAGGCGGAAAAGGCCGGCATGGCGGCCATGAACAAAAGGGGGGCGCACTTCATGGGGTTCCGTACAGGAACGTGAATGCGCCCCCCTCTCGCATGTAACGGCCGCTCAATCCACCACCAGCGGGAAGGTCACTTCCACATCGGTCTCTCCGCCGGCATTGGTGATATCGCCGTCGCTCACTCCTGTGGCATACTTGTCCGGTTGGTGACGAAGGGTGAGTGTCAACGTACCCGTACCCGAAGGGCCGGCCGTGCAAACCGCGGCCAGACCGATGGGGTTCCCGTTCGCATCCGCATCGGCGTAGGCGAAGGTGGTTCCCGTGCCGGAGACCTGGAAGAAGAACTGATGGTCCACGCCCTCGTCGGCCACTTCAGCGCTTACATCCACCGCCGGGCTCACGCTTTCGTTCAGCAACTCCACTTCCACCTCGTACACGCTATCCACGCTCAGCGTGTCCGCGGTGATCACCGGTGCGGCACCGCCATCGCCATCCAGGTCGGTCCATTCCAAGTGCACATGTTGGGTCGCGTTCTCCATGTGCAGGCGCACGGTGGTGATCACCTCCTCCTCGTTCACCACGGGTGGCTGGTCGGTGGATCCTTCATCCTTCCTGCATCCTCCGAGCACCAGTATCGCGGTAAGTGCCCCGAGGGCGATGCGTTCGTTGGTCGTTCGTGTGTTCATTGTTGTTGTTGTTGTTGTTGTTGTTCTTGTTGTTGTTGTCTTATCGGTCTTTCCTGTTCTTCCATCCACCTTCGGCGGCATGGTACCCATGCCCCAACTCAGATCCGCGGTTTCCCGAACGCATAGCGCAGCCAAAGCACCACATCGGCACCGCGCGCATCGGCGTAGTAGCGGAACCGGTCCAGGTAGTCCCGATAGGCGGTGTTCAGCAGGTTCGTGCACTGCAGGCCGATCCGGAATGCGCCGGTTCCCAACGGCCGCATGGCATCGATGGAAAGGCCGAGCAGGTGGTATCCGGCCGGCGGATCGCTGAAGTCAATGCCTTCGGGTACGCGCGTCTGGCGTAGCACATGGTCGTGGGTGAGCGCGAGCGATAGGGCCCGCCAGGATCCCGCGGTCGGCCGCTCGAACAGGATGGCGTTCTCCAGCCGGTCGGGCGGCATCAGGTACAAGGGGGTCCGCGCGGAAAGGTCCTGGCCACGCACCAGGCTGTAGCGCGTCCGTACGGACCATTGCGGTGCGAAGCGATAGCGCACGGATGCATCGATGCCTGCGATGCGCGCGTCGGTGGAGGTGTACTGGAACACCGGGAACGCACCACGGATCGTGAGCTCGTAGCCTGCGGGCAACAAATGGATGAAACCCTGGATGGCGTGCGCGTAGGCCGTTGCGTCCACCTGGAGCGTTCCGCCCAGCCATGCGCTCTGCACATCCACGCTGGCCATGACCGACCGCTCGCCTTCAAGGTCCGGATCGCCGCGTTCGATGGCTGCGGCGCCGTGGTGAAGGCCCTCGCTGTAGAGTTCGCTCACGTTCGGCGGCCGGAAGGCCGTGGCCAGACTGGTCCGCACGCGCAGGCTGTCCGTTGGAGACCAGTTCAGGCCAAGCGCCACCGCCTGGTTCACGAAGTCGTGCCGGAGCTGCAACAGCGTGCCCTCGGCGTCGTACTTCGACACCCTCAGGCCGGTGGCCTCCCATCGCGCGCCACCCTCCAGTTCGAGGCGTTCGCCCAGGGGGTAGTGCTCCAGGAGGAACACGCCCGTGCTGCCCTTGGTGTAGTTGGGGATCAACGGTCGGATCCCCGTGCCCGGCACATTGAAGTTGTCCTGCCAGACACCGGATGCGCCGACCTTGCCATGGACCTTCGCACCCAACCAGTGCTTCAGCACCAGATCGGCCGTGTGGGTGGCGAGGATGAGGTCGATCGAGGGTATGTCGCTCCGGCCACCGCGCCGCACATCATACTCCTGCCGGTCGTCCGCCTGGTACGCATAGGTGGCCTCCACCTGCGACCGGTCGCCGGGCCGCCATTCGGCTTGGGCCTTCAGCAAGTGGTGCTGTACGGTCTGCCGCGGTGGCCCGATGGCGTGACCGGGATCCGCCGTGTACCAGGGCACACCGCTTTCGATCGCGTTCTGCAAGTCGGTGAGGTTGCCGATGTGCGAAGCGCGGAGGATGCCCAGTTCACGGCCGAACCAGCTGTAATAGAGCGAACCGCCGTAGCGCAGGCGATGGGATCCGATCCCGACCGAGGCGCCCGCCTCTCGCACTCCGGTATTGCTCAACGCATATGCCGGGGCTTCACTGTCGCCCAGGAAACGTGTGCTCCCTTGCACGCGCCAGCCCGCGCCTTTCCACCCTTTCACGCCGCCCTCCAGCATGCCGTTTCCACCGCCTCCCTTTCCGTTCCATTCACCGAAGGAGCGCAGTTCTCCACGGAGCCCCGCTTCCACCGGAAGTTCGACCGGTTCGCTGATGATCACGCCGCCCAGTGCATCGGATCCATACTGCACGCCCGCGGCCCCCTTCACCACGGTGATGCGGTCGCTGCTGAAGGGATCGAGGTTCGGGGCATGCTCGGTGCCCCACTGCTGATCCTCCTGCCGCACGCCCTGGTTCAAGGTGAGGATGCGCGAGCCGTACAGTCCATTGATCACGGGCTTGCCGATCGTGGGGCCGCTGCTCAGCGTGCTTACACCGGGCAATACCGCCAGCATTTCGGCGAGCGTGCGCCCCGTGCTGCGTTCCATACCGGCACGATCCACTTCCGCACGGGCCTGTCCCACGTTCTCATCGGGCCGTTCGCGCGCGATCTCGAACTCCTTCAATTCCTCGGTGTGATGCTCCAGCCGCACTTCCACATCCTCGTCCGCCTTCACCTGGATCGTTCGCCGGACCGGATCGCAGCCCACGTGCGATACCACCAGCACCAGGGTCCCAGGGCACACGTGTTCCAGCCTGAAAGCGCCGTTGGCATCGCAGTCCACCCCCTTGGTGGTGCCTTCGATCACCACGCTCGCGAACTCCAGCGGCGTGCGGTCGTGCTCATCGATCACATTGCCGGTGATCACGAACACGCAGGCGGGATCCTGTGCATGCGCGTGCACGGCACACACCGACAGGAGAACGAGGACGGTCTTCTTCCACATGTGAACAAGCAGGATCCGAACGGAACAGCGGCGCGGGTGGGCCACCCACCACGCACCAGGGAACAGCGGGATCTATGCCTGCGGCGGGCCGCGCGATGCGGCGGCCACCAGGGCCTGTGCGATCGCAGCAGGCCTGTGCGGTGCGAAGTGGAATTCGCGCGTGGTGAGCGCCAGCGGGAAGGGGACCAGGACCGGGCCGTCGAACACGGCGATCAGCACCTCGCAGACCTCACAATCCAGATCGCCCGTGATGGACGCTTGATCGGGGTGGTGGTGATCGATGTGCGCCTGATCGCAGTGGTGCAACAGGTCCCGGGGGATCACGGTCAAGGCGAACGCCCCGAACAGGAGCGCGCCCAACAACGACCGGTACCACGGCGCTTGCATCGTGACGAAAGTAGGCATCTTCACCTCCGCGCATGGCCACCGACCTGCTTTTGATCGCTCCGGGTTTCCCCGCCGATGAAGAGGACAGCACCTGCATACCGCCCTTGCAGGGATACTTGCGTGCGCTGCGTGAAGCCAGGCCGGGATGGCGCATCGCAGTGATCGCCACCCAATACCCGCCCATTGATCGCCCCTACAGCTGGCACGGTATATCCGTTCATCCGTGCAACGGCCGGAACAAGTGGTACCGGAAGCCCGGGACCTGGGGTCGCGCCGCGAAGGCATTGGAAGAGCTGCGTGCCGCAGGCGACATCCGCGCCCTCCACAGCCTGTGGCTCGGCGAATGTGCCATGCTCGCTTCGAAATGGGCGAAGGCATTGATGATCCCGCACGTGCTCACGTTGATGGGACGGGATGCACGCGATGGCGCCCGCTGGTGGCGAAGGATCCAGCGGCCCACTTCGGTCGTTTGCCTGACCGAGCGGCATGCGGTGCATTTTAGGCACATGTCCGGTACCCGCGCAGATGCCATCGTTCCATGGGGCATCAATGGGGATTCCAAAGCGCCTTACCAGGCACAACGCGACATCGATGTGCTCTGGTGCGGATCCTTCGCCCCAGTGAAACGACCGGCGCTCTTCCTGGACGTCATTGCGCAATTTCCGGAGCAACCCGCACCGCGTACCGTCATGGTCGGTCAAGGTGCAACCGCCTTCTTCGCGCGGCGCCGGAGCGGTCGCGGAGCGCCGATGGAACGCAGGGGGATCACGGTGATGGATGCGCTGCCACGTGGGGAAGTGTTGAAGCTGATGCAGCGGTCGAAGGTCCTGGTGCACACCAGCAGCTACGAGTCGCAAGGCTATGTCTTCGATGAAGCATTGATCAATGGCATGTCCATCGTTTCGGATGAAGTGGGCTCCGCGCGGCCCGGTGCGCGCTGGCGGATCGCGAGCGAACCCGCATCGATGGCCGCTGCCGTGGGCGATCTGTTGCGCAACGCGCCTGCGAACGACTCCACCGTGCCGCACCCGATGAGCGACACGGTGAGCGCTTACCTGGACCTGTATGGCCTCGCGTGATCGGGCCCGACTGCTGAGGATCGGCTGGAACACCGGTCGCTACGCGCTCGGTCCGGTGGGTGGCATCGTCGTGCCCTGGGTGGTGATCCACCACGGATCGCGTGCGGTATGGGGCGAGGTGGTGGCCCTGATGGTGGTGGTGCAACTGGCGGCGCACGTCCTGGGCTGGGGCAGCAAAGACACGTTGTTGCGCCTTTTCGCACGCTCGCCCGTTCATGTCCGGCACTTCTGGTGGGACAGTTTGCTCACGCGTTCGGCACTTGTGCCGGTCATGGCCTTGGTGCTTTTCCGGTACACGACGTTGCCGCTGCTCGCGCTGGGCTGGATGGTGACACTTTTCCTCACCGCCGCGTTCGACGCGCTCGTGATCCAACGTGAACGGTTCGCCGCCGCCTTCCTGATCGACGCCTCGGCCCTCCTCGTGCAAGTGCTCGGGTTGCACTTCCTGGACACGCCTTCCGTCCCGCGCATCGTGGGTTGGATGCTGATCGGTCAGCTTTGTCGCCTGGCGCCCTTGCTGTTCCTGTTCCGGCTGGAGCTTGCGGAGCGCCCGCGGTTCGATGCCCGCACGCACCTGATCAACGCCCTGCCGTTCTTCCTGATCGGCCTGAGCGGCCTGTTGGGTTCGCGTGTGGACCTCTACACCATGACCGCGCTGGTGGACAAGGAACGGCTGGGCGCCTACCAGGTGATCACGGCCTTGTTCCTGCAGTTCCAGGCGCTTTCCGGGCTGATCAGCGCTCC
>CAZFAW010000148.1:0-6767 GCA_964517015.1 uncultured Chryseobacterium sp. | reverse complement strand
GTGACGGAGATCGAGTACGGGCCGTGGACGTTCACCGTCACTGCATCGGTCAATTGGCATCCGCTCAGGTTGTCCGTCACGGTGCAGGTATAGGTCGTGTTCGCGGACGGCGTGGCCACCGGGCTCGGGTCGGTGAGCGAGGAAAGACTGCCGTTGTTCGGCGTCCATGCGATCGTGTATCCGCCTCCGGCAACGATCGCGGCGTTCAACGTGGCGTTCTCGCCCGGGCAGAGGTCCGTGTCGGTGCTGGTCACGTCCACGCTTGAGAGCTGGCCGACGGTGATCGTCACGTCCTCCGTGTACGTGCAACCGATCGCCGTGGTGGCGGTTACGCTGTAGGTGGTGGTGCTGGTGGGCGTGGCAATGGGCGTGTCGCTGGTGAGGGAGGAAAGTGTGCCGTTGTTCGGGGTCCAGGTGTAGGCGATGCCGGTGCCGCTGTTCGGCATGGCATGCAACTGTACGGGGCCGCTGGAGCAGAGGGTGGTGTCGTTGTTCACGGTGATCGCGAATGCCGGCTGCACATCCACATGCACCGAATCACTGTACAGGCAGCCCGAGAGCGGATCGCTCACATCCACGCGGAACCAGGTGCTGGTGCCAGGAGTGCTCGTGGGGTCCGGGCTGCCCGGCAGGCTCACCATTGCCGCAGGCGACCACGCGAACGTGAGGCCCGTGGTACCGAAGTACGTGATGATCACATTGTCGAGCGCCCAGTTGTCCTGTCCGGCTCCGCTGTGCGCCACTTGCCGCCAGCGGAACGTGGTGTTCGTGCTGAGTGCGCCCGGCGGAATGGCCGCTGCGATGGGGGTGAACGCGGGATAGCTCGCTTCGTTGTAGGTGGCGATGGTGGTGAACGGTGCGCCACCGGTCAGGCTGTACTCCAGGACGATATCTTCTCCGGGATCGGCGTTGTCGCAGGGCGAAGCGCCGTTGGCGATCTTGAGAGCGAAGCGCACGTAGCCTCCGCTCAACACGTTCAATGCGATGGTCTGCGCGGAACGATTGCCGGCGCCATTGAAGTAGAGCGCGTTGCCGCTGATGCTCCCGCACGCATTGCTGATCGCACCGCCTTGCACGCTGTTCCACGCTGTACCCGTGCCCAGGTCCAGCGGATCGTACGCAACGGCCAGTTCCACCTGGGCGTGCAGTTGCACGGTCTCCCCGCTACAGATCGCATCATCGTTCACCTGGGCGTCCACCGCAACCACCGAGCTCGGGCTCACGTCCACGAACACACTGTCCAGGAAGGATCCGCAACCCACCGGACTGGTCACGCTCAGGCTGAACCAGGTGTCCTGGGTCGGATAGGCGAGCGGATCGGGAATGCTCGCATCGCTCACCAGGGCGGAAGGGCTCCACTGGAGATCGTACCACAAGGGGTCCGGGGTGGGTGTGGCGTTCAACTGAACCGGACTGAACTGGCACACACTGGCCGAAGGACTTCCGTTCGCGCTCAAGGCGAGCGCGGGGTCCACGGGTATGCCGACCATCCAATCGTACTCGAGCGGACACCCGCTGATGGGCATCTCGCCGCTCACCACGTACGTACCGTTCTGGGCGGGGGTGAACGTATAGCTCGTTCCCGTGGCCAGGATGGTGCCCGGGTCGCTCTGCTCGTACCAGATGGCGTTCACCATGGCCACGGGCGAGGTGAGCGTGAGCGGGCCGCTGGTGCAGATCACTGAATCGGGTTCAATGATCGGCGGCGCATGGTTCTCCAGCGGGAACCCGTAGCTCTCGCCGGTACCGCCGCCATAGGCATAAGCGATGAAGCCGACCGTGGAGGAAAGGGTGTGGGTGCCGGGCATGGTGGCCAGCGTAGCGTACGCATGGTTCGGGCAGCTGGGGTAGAATGTGAAGGCGCTGGGTGGTACAGCCGTTCCGTCCAATAGAACGGACCCGGTGCCTGCCGCTTCGACCACGACGCTCACGCTGTGGCCGGTGATCTGCGCGGATGTGACGGTGTTCCACGTCACCTTCTTGCTGTAGCGGCCCTCCGGTGCGAGCGTGATCATGGAAGGGTCGCCACTGCCTGCACAGTTGAAGCCTTCTGCGATCTGTACCACGCTGACCGGAAGGCTCGCAGTGATGCAAGCGGCGGTCGTGGCGCCGTTCACCACATGGCTTTGCCCCGCGTTGAGCACCAACGGAGCTGCGCCGTTGATCGATACGGAGGTGGCGTTCTGGGACGCAGTGATCCGGTACGTCCACGAGGTGGCATTGGCTATGGGTACCGTGAAGAACTGCGAGCCCCAGGTATCGATCGGGGCCATTTGTTCGAAAAGGTGATCGCATGCCGGACATGCCACCGGCACGTTCGCGCACATGCTGCCGCCGAACACCGCGAACGGCCGGCAAGGGCCGCTGGTCGGCGCGGCCTTCACACGTGTACCCGTCAGGTCCAGTGAGGCGAGTGCGCTTTGCACCTGGTAGGTCTCGCCGGCGTTCAATGTCACGCTGAAGGGGATCCCGGCGGCATGGCCACCGCTGGTGTTCACGCTGGGCGTGATGTCGATCTGGGTCGCATCGGCCGTGGCCACGATCAGCAGCTCGCTCTTGTAGAAATCGGCGAAGCCGGGAAGTCCGCGGTACGCCTGCACCAGGTGGTCGATCCCCAGGCCCTGGAGCGGGATGATCTGTGCGCCGTCCGTGGTGAAGCTCTGGAAGCTCACGGCCGTCACCGTTACACTGTCGAGCGCCTGCACAAGCACGCCCTTGTTCGTCACGACCTCACTTCCGCTGTGTTCGGCGGTGTTGGGTACGGTCACGTTCACCACGCTGTTGGCGCCCACGCTGAAGGGCGTGCTCCAGCCGGTCAACGGCATGCTCACCGTGCCGCTGGTACCGGTGGCCGAGGAAATACGCACGGTCAGTGCCTGTGCACCGTAGGCGTTCTGCTGGAAGCCGAGCCAGAACTCCTTGCCGCGTGTGGGCAGGTCCGTGGTTTGCGCGCCGACATGCGTGATCGCGGCGACAAGCACGAGCGCTGCGCCGGAGCGCATCCGGTCAAAAGCCTTCTTCTTGTTGGTTCCCAAGGTGTTCGATGCCCCACCGAAGCCGATGGAAAGCGGCCGTGCATACGCGAAGACGAGCACAAGGTTCCGCCCGATGAGCACGAAAGCCGCCCCGACGAAACGAGGCGGCTTTCCAGGGACGGCTCCCGGTGATCAGCGCAGCACGGTGACGTGCCCGGTGCGTTCGTATTCGGGGCTCAACGCCCCTTCCACGTTCTCGATGAAGCGGTAGGAGACCTTCCAGATGTACACGCCATCCTGCACGTCGGTGCCGTTCACCTTGGCGTCCCAATATGCTTCGCCGCCCTTGCCGGTATGGATCAATTCACCCCAGCGGTCGAAGATGTCCAGCCGCAGGCTGCCGGGGTCCAGGTTCGTGCCGGTGGGGAAGAAGATATCGTTGAACCCGTCGCCGTCCGGTGTGAAGGTGTTGGGCACATAGATCGCGCTGTGGCAGTATTCCTGTACAAGCACTTCATCGTCGATGGAACAATTGAGGGGGGTGGTGATATGGACCTCGTAGAGACCGTATTCGGTGGCCAGGATCACCTGTGTCACCTCGCCGTTGCTCCATTGGAACGTGCAATCGCTGTTGCCTGCGTCGAGTACGGCATAGTGCGGCGGGTAGTCGAGGCAGGTGGTGATCGCCGCGGGCAGGATCTCGAACGGCAGCGGGTTGAAGACCAGCTCCACAGAATCGCGTGTGATGCAATAGCCGTTGTACACGTCCACCCAGGCGATCGCATCGTCGGTGAAGGTGTGCGTTTGCCCGTTGGTGAGGTCGTTCCAGGTGTAGGCCGCGCCGGGGTTGCCCGCATCCAGCGTGATGGATCCGCCATCGCATAGCGCAGAGTCCGGGCCCAGGTCCACCACGGGGAACGGCACGAAGGTGATGCTCGCATCCGCGCTGTCCACGCACCAGGTGGGTGTGGTCACCACCACGGAATACACACCGCTCACCGAATCGATGGTGATGGCTTGTGTGGTGGCGCCG
Organism: uncultured Chryseobacterium sp.; assembly: GCA_964517015.1. Taxonomy (GTDB): domain Bacteria; phylum Bacteroidota; class Bacteroidia; order Flavobacteriales_F; family PHOS-HE28; genus PHOS-HE28. Next base: position 2,759 of record CAZFAW010000148.1, on the reverse strand, counting down.
GTGCTCCAGTGGTACCACGAGCCCGCATTCCCCGCATCGAGGGTCACCTGCTCGCTGATGCACACGGAAGTGTCCTCGAGTACGATCACAGGCAACGGATCGAAGGTGATGGTTGCGGTATCGCTGTTCACGCACTGGTTGGCATCGGTCACCTCCACCCAATAATCGTCGTTGGTGGTCACGGTGATGGTCTGGCTGGCGGCCGATGTGTTCCACAGATAAGCGCTGCCCGGATTGCCCGCGTTCAAAAGCCAGTTCTCGCCTGCGCAAAGGGAGGTGTCGGGACCTAGGATCACCACGGGCAACGGATCCACGGTGATCGTGGTGGTATGCACCATCTGGCAGCCGGTGCTGTCCGTCATGGTCACTGTGTAATCACCGGCGGTGCCCACCCAGATCGTCTGGGAGGTTTCACCACCGGGGCTCCAATCGTGCGTGGCCCAGGGGAACCCTGCGTCGATCAAGGCGCTGTCCCCGGCGCAGAGGGAACTGTCGCTGAAGATCTGCAGCGTGGCGAAGGCCACGGTGATGTTGACCGTATCGAATGCGGAACAACCGATGGCGTCCTGCACCTGCACGATGTACTGCATGGTGCTGTCGAACTGGATCACGGGGTTGGCGGTGCCCGCTCCGGTGAGGAAGCCCGCTGCGGGCGTCCAGGTGATCGTGGCGGGTGCGGGTATGTTGTGCTGGACATCGAGCACGAACCCGAGCGCCGAGCAGAGCACGGTGTCTTCGGTGGCAAGGGCCTGGTAGAGCGTGTTCACATCGATGAACACGCTATCCACCAGAGAGCATCCAGCGAGCGTGTCGGTGACCGTGCATAGGAAGGTCGTGGGGGCCACCGGGGTTGCGATGGGGTTGCTGATCGTCGAATTGCTCACATAGGCGGCAGGCGTCCACGCATAGGCCAGGTTGGCACCACCGCCGGAAACGATGGCGCTCAAGTTGCTCGAATCGCCCTGGCAGAGGGACTGGTCGCTCGCGATCACGTTCAGCCCCAACAAGCTGTTCACCGTGATGGTGACACTGTCCGTGGCCACGCAGCCTTGCGACGTAGTGACGGTGACGAAGTACTCCGTGGTGGAGGAGGGCGTGGCGATCGGGTCCTCGACGAAACCCGCGCTAAGCGTTGCCGTGGGGGTCCAGGACCAGGTATGGCCGGTGCCGCTGCTGGGCGTTGCCCAGAGTTGGATCCCGGCCACATCGCAGATCGCCGTATCGGGTGTCACATCGATGCTGAACGGTGCGCCCACGTCGATGAACACGCTGTCCGTATAGGTGCAGGTAGTGATCAGGTCGGTGGTGGTCACCAGGTACCAACCGCTTGCCGTGGGGTAGGCCATCGGGTTCTGCACGGTGCCGCTGCTCAATGTGGCCGAAGGCGTCCAGCTGAAGCTCAGATCGGTCACATCCTTCACGGCGATGGCCACGTTATCCAGGGACCAGTTGTCCTGGCCGGGAGCATAGGCACCGACCTGACGCCACCGGAAACGGGTGCTGGCGGTCATGGCCGCCACCGGGATCGGTGCATCGATCGTGGTGAAGGTGGGATAGGCGTATTCGTAGTAGGTGTTGATCGGCACCCAGGAAGCACCGCCCGTGATGCTGTATTCGAGCACCACGTTGTCGCCCGCATCCGCATCTTCACAGGGGGCGAGCCCGGTGGAGATCTCCAGCGCGAAACGCACCGTGCCGCCGAGCGAAACATCAAGATCGTTCGTCTCCACCTGTCGTGGCGTGGCCCCGTCGAAATAGAGCGCATCCCCGCTCACCGAACCGCAAGTGGCGGCCACCACGCCACCGCTCACGGCGTTCCACATGCTTCCCACGGACCCGTCCAGGTCGTCCTGAGCGATGATCTGTTGCACGTCGAGCGTCAACTGCGAACTATCGCCCAGGCACAATGCGTCCTTTTGCGTCGCGGCTTCGTTGATCAATACATCACCACCGCTCACGTTGATATAGATGCTGTCCACCGCCACGGCACACCCGTTCAAGGTGCTCACGCTCACATAGAACCAGCCGCTTTGCGCAGGCGTGGCCACCGGGTTGGGCAAGGATCCATCGTCCAGTTCAGCGTCCGGCCACCAGTTGTACAGGTAGGTGCCCACCGGGGTGGCGGTCACTTCCAATTGTACAGGTGTGTATGCGCACACGTTCACATCACTGGCGGTCACCGTCAGTACGGGCGGATCGTCGATCTCCACGCTGAAGAAGTACTGGTCTTCGCAGAAGCTCAGGTTCTCGTACCCGGTCACCACGTACACATCGCTCCCCGGTGGTACGAACGTGTAACTGAGGCCATAGAACAGCGTGTCCGTGGGGTCGCTCACCACGGTCCAGAACGGGTTGAACAACGGGACCGGCGGGGCGAGGGTCAAGGTGCCGGTACTGTCCAGTCCGCAGAGCACGCTATCCACCACCAACGGGGGCACGGGCGTGAACGAACCGACCGAATAGGCGTAACTCTCCGCACTGCCCATGCCATAGACGTACGCGGTCACCCCGGTGGGGCAGGTCAACGTATGGCTCACGCCAGCCGCACCGCCGGTGAGCGGGAGCTGTGCGTACGAATGCGAGGGGCAGCTCGGGAAGCCGGTGAACGAGGCGGGGGGGATCGGAGCGCCATCGAGCGTCACCGATCCGACACTGGCGGTGGCCACGATCACGTTCAGGTAATGCGACGTGATCACCGTGCTGCCCACGGTGCTGAAGGTGATGTTGTCGATCTTCTGCTCCTCGGCGTTCAGGATCAA
>CAZFAW010000147.1:0-6803 GCA_964517015.1 uncultured Chryseobacterium sp. | reverse complement strand
AATTGAACACGGTCGCCCTCATGGGCGCCTATGGCCCCGGGGCGAAAAAGATCGCCGAGAGGCTCGTGGACAACGGCTGGTACGAACTGCTGGGCAGCGACTGCCACAGCATGAACCACATCGACCTGCTGCGTGCCGCCCTCACCGAACCCTACCTGCACAAGGTGCTGGCGAGCGGGAAGCTGTTGAATGCGACGCTTTAGGCCGCGGCCGTCTCCAGCTCACGGCTCACCTTCTTGAAGAGCCCTTGCAGCACGTTGCCCGGCCCGACCTCCACCACCTTCTTCGCGCCGTCGGCGAGCATGTTCTGCATGGTCTGGGTCCAACGGACCGGCGCCGTGAGTTGTGCGATCAGGTTGGCCTTGATGCGGGCCGGATCGGTGTGCGGATGGGCATCCACGTTCTGGTACACCGCACAGCGCGGGTTCACGATCGGTGTGAACTGGATCGCCGTGGCCAGTTCGGCGCGCGCGGGTTCCATCAGCGGGCTATGGAAGGCGCCGCCGACGGGTAGGAGCAAGGCACGCTTCGCACCGGCCGCTTTCAGGGCTTCGCAGGCGGCGTTCACGGCGTCCAATGTGCCGCTGATCACCAGCTGGCCGGGACAGTTGTAGTTGGCCGGCACCACCACGCCGGGAATGCTCTTGCAGATCTCCTCCACCTTGCCGTCCTCCATGCCCAGGATCGCGGCCATGGTGCCCGGTTGTTTCTCGCACGCTGCCTGCATCGCATTGGCGCGCGCGGCCACGAGCTTCAGGCCATCGGTGAATTCCATGGCACCCGCTGCGACCAAGGCACTGAACTCGCCTAACGAGTGGCCCGCCACCATGGCAGGGTGGAAGGCATCGCCCATGACCTTCGCCTTTATCACGCTGTGCAGGAAGATCGCCGGCTGGGTCACCCGGGTCTGCTTCAGGTCCTCTTCCGAGCCGCTGAACATGACGTCGGTGATGTTGAAGCCCAGCACGTTGTTCGCATGCTCGAAGAAGACCCGCGCGTTCGAGTCGGCCTCGTACAGGTCGCGGCCCATGCCTGGGAACTGGCTGCCCTGACCTGGGAAGACGTATGCGTTCATGGGGAGGGTGTTCGGGAACGTTCAATTGCGGCGGCCGAAGAGGCGCAACAGCATGAGGAAGAGATTGATGAAATCGAGATAGAGGCGCAGCGCGCCCATCAGCGCCATCTTCTGGGTCTGCTCGGTGCCGTTGATGGCCTGCTCGCCGATCGCCTTCAGCTTCTGCACATCGTAGGCGGTGAGGCCGGTGAAGACGATCACGCCGATGATGCTGATGATGTAACCCATCGTATCGCTCTGCAGGAACATGTTCACGAGGCCCGCGATCACGATGCCGATCAGGCCGATGAAGAGGATCGTGCCCAGCTTCGTGAGGTCCGTCTTCGTCGTGTACCCTGCGATGGCCATGACCCCGAACACCGCTGCACTGATGAAGAACACGCTTGCAATGGAGGACAGCGTGTAGGCGAGGAAGATGTAGGACAGCGTCATGCCGTTCACGGCCGAATAGACCAGGAACAAGGCCAGCAAGGCGGCGCCGCTCAGGCGCTCGATCGCACTGCTCATGATCAGTACCAGGCCGAGTGGCGCGAAGAGCACCACCCAGCCGAGGATCGTCTGCTTGCCGGTGGTGAAGTCGATGAGGTAACCGAGCATGCGCACATCGTGGGCGAACCACCAGGCCACCAGGCCGCTGATGATGAGCGCCAGGCTCATGTAGCCGAATACGTTCGCCAGGAAGGTGCGAACGCTGGAACCGTCGAGCGTGCCGATGGACGGCTGGCGCATGTTCGAGGGGTTGTAGGTGTTGTTCTCCATGTGGATCGGGGGTATGGTTGTCAGTGGAGTTTGGCCGAAACGAGCTCGATGAACTCCTCCCGGGTGCGTTGATCGGAGAGAAAGATACCGGTGAAGGCCGAGGTGGTGGTCACCGAATTCTGTTTCTGGATGCCGCGCATCTGCATGCAGAGGTGCTGCGCCTCGATCACCACGGCCACGCCCATGGGTTTCAGGGTGTCGTGGATGCAGTCGCGGATCTGGTCGGTAAGGCGTTCCTGCACCTGGAGGCGCCGGGCGAAGGCGTCCACCACGCGCGGGATCTTGCTCAGACCCACGATCCGACCGTTGGGGATGTAGGCCACGTGCGCTTTGCCGAAGAAGGGGAGCATGTGGTGTTCGCACATGCTGTACACCTCGATGTCCTTCACCAGCACCATCTGGCTGTACTTCTCGCGGAACATGGCGCTCTTCAGGATCGCCGCGGGGTCCAGGCCGTAGCCGTGCGTGAGGTATTGCAGGGCCTTGGCCACGCGTTCGGGCGAGCGCCGCAGTCCATCGCGCGTGGGGTCCTCGCCGATGGCGTCGAGGATCGCGTGGTAGTGCTGGCCCAGCTCGCGGGTAAGGCGGGCATTGAACATGTCCAACCGCTCGTAGCCGTGCAGCTCTTCTTGGTCCACCAGTGGAACGCGCTTCAGGGCGGGGGTCTTCTTCGCCATGGTCACTTTCCGAAATACTCCACGTGGTTGTTCTCCGTCTCCTTCAACTTCACGCAGTACAGGGTGCCGCCGATGCTTCGCACAGGGCCCTCGAGCTGTTCCCAGATGGCCACGGCCAGGTTCTCCGTACTGCTGTAACGGCCGTTCATGAACGGTACGTCGAGGTCGATGTTCCGGTGGTCCACATGCTGGATCACGTGTTCCCGGATCAGGCGGCTCAGTTCGCTCAGATCCACCACGAAGCCCGTCTCGGGGCTCGGGGTGCCCGCTACCGTGACCCACAGCTCGTAGTTGTGGCCGTGCCAGTTGGGGTTGGCGCACTTGCCGAACACCTGCGCGTTCTTTTCCGCCGGCCAATCGGCGCGGCTCAGGCGGTGCGCGGCGCTGAAGCGTTCGCGCCGGGTGATGTGGACGACGGCCATGGAAGCTCCCGGTAAGGGGAAGGGCGAAGATAACCCCTGCGCTCGGGCTACTTTCGTGCCGGCCGGCACAGGCCGCCCCTACACATGATCGTCGTTACCGGTGCCGCGGGTTTCATCGGAAGCTGCCTCGTGGCCGAGCTGCTGGAGCGGGGCTACGCGGACATCGTAGCGGTGGATGAGTTCTCCCGACCGGACAAGCTCAGGAACCTGGAGGGGAAGAAGCTCACCGCGCGCATCGACCGGAGCGTGTTCCTCGGCTGGCTCGATGCGAACGAGCAACGCATCCAATTCATCTTCCACCTGGGCGCAAAGACCGATACCACGCTCTTCGACAAGGCGGTGTTCGATGAACTGAACGTGCGGTACAGCCAGCAGGTGTGGGAGCGCTGCGTGCGCTTCGGTATTCCTCTGGTCTATGCCTCATCGGCCGCCACCTACGGCGCCGGCGAACTGGGCTACAAGGACGACGATGCGCTCGTTACGCGCCTGAAGCCGCTGAACCCCTATGGGGAGAGCAAACGCTTCTTCGATGCGTGGGCGCTTGAACGTCCGGACCGACCCTACTTCTGGGCGGGCCTCAAGTTCTTCAACGTGTACGGGCCCAACGAATACCACAAGGGCCGCATGGCCAGCGTGGTGTTCCATGCCTTCAACCAGGTCCGCGCTTCGGGCGAGGTGCGGCTGTTCCGCAGCCACCGCAAGGATTTCCGCGATGGTGAGCAACTGCGCGATTTCGTGTACGTGAAGGACGTGTGCGACGTGTGCATCTGGCTCATGGAGCACCGCACGCACAGCGGCCTGTACAACCTGGGCTCGGGCCGCGCCCGTACGTTCCTGGACCTGGCGCGCAACACCTTCAATGCCATGGGGAAGGAGGCGCGCATCGTGTTCATCGACACGCCGGCCGACATCCGTGACAAGTACCAGTACTTCACCGAAGCACCCATGGGGAAGTTGCGCGAGGCGGGGTACGCGAGGGCCTTCACCACCCTGGAGGAGGGGATCCTGGACTACGTGGCGAACCACCTGCTTCCCGGCCGCTACCGCTGATCGGGGCTCACGAGGAACCCGCCGAGCACGTGCGCTTCGCGATCGCGATGCACGGCGATGTGGTCGGACCAGTCCAGTTCGGCATGGATGCCGATGGGCCCTTGCAGCCGTTCCAACCGGATGCTCTCCACCTGCTGGTGGATGCGGAAGAGCGTATACCCCAGCTCCGAGAGCATCTGTTCCAAGCGCAGCTGACGGTGCAGGCGTTCGGTATTGCTCTCACGGTACACAGGCGGAAGGCGGAGGATCAGCACCGGACGGTCGCGCCGTAAATGCTCTACCATGCCTTCGAGCGCCTGTTGGTCGGCGCCTTCGAGGTCCAGGCGCACCACGCCGATCGGCCCTTTCAACAATTCGGGCGCCACCTCATCGAACCGCATGCACGGCACGCTGATGCGTTTGGAGATCTCCTGCCCTTGCTTGAAATCGGGTACCGATGAAGCAGTGGCATCGGTGGGGTCATGGTGGTAGATCTCCAGCGTGGCGGCACCGCGGCGATCGGTCAAGGCCAGCGGCACCACCACCGGGCCGGTGATCCCGTTCACGGCCATCAGTTCATCCACGTAGGCCACGCAAACCGGGTTGGCCTCGAAGCCCAGGTAGGGGGTGTCGGGGCTGATCACGTGCACTTTCAGCAGCGTGGCCCCGAGGTTCACCCCGCAATCCACGAAGGTGCCCGGGCAGCGCATGAGCAGCACCTGCAGCACCGGCCCGGCCCACGGATCGCGTTCCTCGAGCGCGGTGGCGCCGATACCGAGGTACACCGGGATCCGGAAGGGGCGCCCGCAGCTGTAGCGGCGCGGATACAGCACCACCCTGCGCAACAGGCCCAGCCGGCGCAGCGAACGGAGCAGCAGGTCGGTCATCGGGGTGGTGGTGGCCGTGCTAGTGCGGCGATCCTCCCAGGAGGGTCTTCACCTCCAGCAGCAGGCCTTTCACGCGCTCCAGGCGCTCGATGGCCTCGGTCGTTCGTTCGGCCGATCGGGGTTCCGAGCGCAGGTGCTCCCGAGCGCCCTGGATGGTGAAGCCGCGTTCCTTCAGCAGGTATTGGATCAGCTTCACCTTGCGGATGTCGTCCTGGGTGTAGGACCGGTCGCCCCGGCTGTCGCGGCGCGGGCGCAGGCTGCCGAACTCCTTTTCCCAGTAGCGGATCACACTGGTGTTCACGCCCACGGCATCGGCCACTTCACCGATGCTGAAGTAGAGCTTCTCGATGGGGCGTTCCTTGTAGGGCATGCCGGTGCCAAGGTACACGAGCGGGGCGCACGCCGTGCATCAATCGAACGACTGCGATGCGTTGCGCGAACGTTCGACCATGGCGGCGTACTCAGCGGGTGTCAGGTCGTTGAAATAGAAGTTGGCCGGGTCCACGGGCTCGCCGTTCTTGTGTACTTCGTAGTGCAGGTGGGGTGCTGCGCTGAGGCCGGTGTTGCCCACGCGTCCGATCACATCGCCGCGCTTCACCAGCTGGCCGTTGCGCACGCTCACTTCGTCCAGGTGCGCGTACAGTGTTTCGTAGTCGAATCCGTGGTCGATGACCACATGGATGCCGAAGCCGTTGGTCGAATAGTCCGCGAAGGTCACGCGCCCATCGCCGGTGGCATGCACCTCGATGCCGGTATTGGCGGCGAAGTCCATGCCCGCGTGGAACTTCACGATCTTGAGGATCGGGTGCATGCGCATGCCGAAGCCGGAGGCCACATGGTCGAGCTCCAGGTTGGCGATGGGCTGTACCGCGGGGATACTGGCCAGCATTTCCTGTTTCCGCAGGGCGAGGGTGGCCACTTCATCGAGCGAAACGGATTGCACGTAGAGCCGCTTGGCCAACTGGTCCAGCCTATGGCGCGTGTCGATCACGATGTCGCTGCTGGCATAGCCGCCCAGGTCCTTGTACCGGTCGGTACCGCCCGTCCCGGCCTGTCGCACGCTTGCCGGCACGGGGTCGGCCTCGAAGATCACCCGGTAGATGTTGTCGTCCCTGCGGCGCACGTCCTCCAGCACATCCTCCACCTCCCCCAGCCGTTGGTTCATCAATTCGTACTGGGTCAGGAGTTGCTGGTTCTCCCGTCGCAGGTTCGCCTCCTTGGGTGAATCCACGAACTGGTAGACCAGGAAAATGCCCAGCAGCCCCACGACGATCCCGGGCGTCAAGGCCAGCATGGCCCTGCGGACCTTCTGCCACGGGGTGCGCCGGATCGGCTCGAAATTGAGCGTCTTCGGGTTGAGGCGGTACTTGCGCTCGGGCATGCTCCGCGAAAGTAGGCCGCCGCGCTCCAGTACTTTCGCAGGCCTTTCCTTAAAAGTCGTCAATGACCTCCCGAGAGATCCGCCAAGCCTTCCTCGACCACTTCGCCAGGCACGGCCACGCCATCGTGCCCAGTGCGCCCATGGTGGTGAAGGACGATCCCACCCTCATGTTCACCAACGCGGGCATGAACCAGTTCAAGGACCTCTTCCTGGGCAATCGCGTGGCGAAGCACAAGCGGATCGCCGATACGCAGAAATGCCTGCGCGTTTCCGGCAAGCACAACGACCTGGAGGAGGTGGGCATCGACACGTACCACCACACGATGTTCGAGATGCTCGGCAACTGGAGCTTCGGCGATTACTTCAAGAAGGAGGCGATCCAGTGGGCGTGGGAGCTGCTCACCGAAGTGTACGGCATCGACAAGAGAAGCATTTACGTCACCTACTTCGGTGGCGACTCGACCGATAAGCTGCCCGCGGACAACGAGACGCGCGACCTGTGGAAGCAGTTCATGCCGGAGGACCGCATCCTGCCCTTCAGCCGCAAGGACAACTTCTGGGAGATGGGCGACA
>CAZFAW010000146.1:0-6808 GCA_964517015.1 uncultured Chryseobacterium sp. | reverse complement strand
ACGATCCCATTGATCGACATTCCGGACTGGGATTTCGCATGGCAGGGCATGTACGGGTTCAAGAACCCGATCCATCTGCCACCGCAGTCGGCGCTACATGGCGAAGCCACCTACGACAACACCACCGCCAACCCGGACAATCCCAACGATCCACCCGCATGGGTGACGCTCGGAGAAGCAACCACCGACGAGATGATGCTCTTCTATTTCGTCTGGGCGTTGGGCCTCCCCTCCGACACGAACATCGTGATCGATGGCGAGGACCACACGCCCCACTACCTGGGATGCGAAGCGGTGGTCGGCGTGGAAAGCCCGTCCGTTGCGCCTGTGGCCACCGTTGGGCCGTCGCCTGCCAGCGATGCGGTGTTCATCGAGTGGCGATCCGATCCCGCCGTGCTCCGCCTTCGCGATGCGGCCGGCCGGATCGTGCTGCAGCGGCACTTGCCACGTGGCACCACCACGATCCCCGTGGGCGCGTTCGCGCGTGGATCGTACGGCGTGGAAGCCGCATCGCCCGATGGCCACCTCTTGCATCGAAGCACGGTGATCCTGGAATGATCGCCCCCCCTGACGACGAGCATTGGATGCGGCAGGCCTTGCGCGAAGCGGAACAGGCCTTCTCCAGCGACGAGGTGCCCATCGGCGCAGTGGTGGTATGCCGCGACCGCTTGATCGCGCGCGGCCACAACCTCACGGAGCGGTTGAACGACGTGACCGCGCACGCCGAAATGCAGGCGATCACCGCGGCCGCCGAATTCCTCGGGGGCAAGTACCTGCACGAGTGCACCCTGTACGTGACCGTTGAGCCGTGCGTGATGTGCGCGGGAGCGAGCAATTGGGCGCACATGGGCCGCATCGTTTTCGGCGCGTTCGACGAAAAGGCGGGCTACCGGCGCATCGGCCAAAGCCTGTTGCATCCGAAGACCAAGGTGACCGGTGGCGTGCTCGAACCCGAGTGCGCCGACCTCATGAAGGCGTTCTTCCGCAAGAAGCGTGCGCTCTAGGCAGCGTTCGGCCCGTTCGCCCCCTCTACCTGCACAACCCTCTTCACCATGCGGAACACCGCTACCCTCCTCGTCCTTTTCTCCTGCTGCTTCGTTCACGCGCAAACGCCGGGAGACACCCTGGGCATGTATTTCGACGCACCCGGCGAAACGCTGCAACTCGACAGTGTGTACCCCGCCGGTTGCTGGCAGGTCGGATCACCGGAGAAAACGGTCTTCACGGCCGCATTCTCACCCGGCAAGGCCCTGGTAACCGATACGGTGCTGCCCTATCCGGAGAACACCACGTGCTACGCCGAGTTCAAGCTCATCGCCACTGATTGGAACTACCTGGGGCGGAACATCTACTGGCAACAACAGCGCGACATGGACAGCACCGCTCAGGGGTGGTTGGAGTTCTTCGATGGCGGCATGCTCGATTGGCACCGCTTCTCCAACGGATGGTGGGATGAATTCTACCAGCAAGGCAACCCGGCATGGACGGATAGCGGGTTCGTCTTCACGGGCGCGTCCTCCGGCTGGGAAGTCGTACAAGCCTACTCGCCATGCATGGGACTGGTCGATGGCCCGGAGGAGCGGACCTGGGAGCCTGAATTGCGCGTGCGTTTCGTGTTCCGGTCGGGCCAGAACCCGGATGCGCGCGACGGTTGGATGATCGACAATGTGCGTGCGGCCGTTGAAATGTGCTCCGGCGGGTTCCAGGAGACGGACCCATTGGACATCACTGCGGCACCCCTGCCTGCGGCGGATCGGATCACCCTGACCGGTGCCGCGTTCGCCGATGCGCGCACGCGGATCACCTGCCTGCGTGCGGACGGCTCCTCGGTCGCGGTGCGCTCATCGCTCGCGGCCAACTCGGCCACGCTCGATGTGAGCGAGCTCCCCGAAGGGATCTATCTGGTGCGCGTAGACATCGGAGGCCGGACCAGCGTCCATCGGATCGTTGTGGCGAGGTGACCCCCGCCTGCCATCGTTCTTGCGCTGCATGCCTCGAGATCGCCAGGTCGCGGAAATTGCGTTGGTGCATCCTGCGTGAGCCGGGCGGAGCCGAGCCTTTCGGCTCACCTACCTTTGCACCGATCAAAACGCCGATCGACCATGTATCCCCCTGAGCTCGTTGCCCCGATGAAGACGGACCTTACCTCCGCCGGATTCGAGGATCTCAAGACCCCCGAACAAGTGGACAAGGCGTTCGCCCGACCCGGAACCGTGCTCTGCATGGTGAACAGCGTTTGCGGATGCGCGGCTGGCGCAGCGCGCCCCGGCGTGAAGCGAGCGCTCCAAGGAGGCAAACGCCCGGACCATCTGGTGACGGTGTTCGCCGGAGTGGATTTCGAGGCCGTGGCACAAGCGCGCCAGCATTTCCTGCCCTATCCGCCCAGCAGTCCCAGCATCGCACTTTTCAAGGATGGCAAGCTGGTGCACTTCGTCGAGCGCCACCATATCGAAGGGCGTACGGCGGAGATGATCGCCGATCACCTGCGCATGGCGTTCGAGGAGCACTGCTAGATCTTTGGCAGGTACCCCGCACGAGCACGCACCCGTTCCAGCGTGCGTGCGGCGACCTGTCCGGCCTTTTCCGCTCCGATCCGCAGTTGCCGATCGAGTTCCGCGCGGTCGTTCATCAGGCGGGTGTATTCGGCGCGCTCCTTCGCGAACCCGTCCAGCAGCACGGAGAGCAGTTCCTTCTTGGCGTGGCCGTAGCCGTACCCGCCCTTCAGGTAGTTGGTGCGCATCGCCTCCACGGCGTCCGGCGGTGCCACCAGTGCGAAGAGCTTGAAGGTGTTGTCGGCGTCGGGGTCCTTCGGGGCCTCCAGCGGGGTGCTGTCGCTCACGATGCCCATCACCTGCTTCTTCAGGTCCTTCTCCTCGGCGAACACGTTGATCGTGTTCCCGTAGCTCTTGCTCATCTTCTGCCCGTCGGTGCCTGGAACGATCATCACCTGCTCCTCCATCCGGGGCTCCGGCACCACGAAGGTGTCTTCGCCGTACAGGCGATTGAAGGCCCCGGCGATGTCGCGTGCGATCTCGAGGTGCTGTTTCTGGTCCTTGCCCACCGGAACGAAGTGCGCATCGTACAGCACGATGTCGGCGGTCATGAGCACGGGGTAGAAGAACACACCGGCGTTCACTTCGCTCAACCGGTCCAGCTTGTCCTTGAAGCTGTGCGCGTTCGCCAGCATGGGGTAGGGGGTCATGCACCCGAGGTACCAGGTCAGTTCGGTCACTTCGGGCACATCGCTCTGCCGGTAGAACGTGGTCTTCGCGACATCGAGGCCGCAGGCCAGCCAGGCGGCCGCCACGGCATGGGTGTTCTCGCGCAATTCGCGCGGGTCGCGTATGGCGGTGAAACTGTGCAGATCGGCGATGAACAGGAAGCTGTCGTTGTCCGGAGAAGCGCTCATGCGGATGGCGGGGCGGATGGCCCCGAGCACATTGCCCAGGTGAGGGATGCCGGTGCTTTGTATGCCGGTGAGGATGCGTGCCATGATGGGCCGGCGAAGATACCCGGCAGCCTGGGCCGTTACATTCGCTGCCCTTTCACCGTGGACCGCACGCATCACGCACACCCCTTGGTGCCCGATGGCGAGAGCCTGCGCATGCCCCTGGTCCGTTGGGCGTTCGCACCGCTGCGTTTCGCCTACAAACTCTGGTTCGGCGTGGTGTTCTTCGGTTCGCTGATCCTGCTCTACCCGCCATTCAAGATCATGTTGAAGCGCAAAAAACTGCGCAGCGCCTTCGGTCTCAAACGCGCCTGGGGGTCCTTCCTCTCGATCGCCGGCATGTTCCCCTTGCGCGCCCGTTGGGTCGGTGCGCTCCCGCAGCCGCCCTATGTGATCTGTTGCAACCATTCGAGCTACATCGACATCCCGCAGGTGTTCAACCTCATGCCGCATTATTTCCTGATGATGGGCAAGTACGAGTTGCTGCGCTGGCCCCTGTTCCGCATCTTCTTCAAGGGCATGGACATCGCCGTGAACCGGGGCAGCCGGATGGAGGCCGCGCGCGCACTGCGGCATGCGGCCGATGCGATCGACCGTGGGTCCTGCATCGCGCTTTTCCCCGAAGGGACCATTCCCGACAGCGCCCCGCGCATGAAGCACCTGAAGAACGGGGCGTTCCGGCTGGCGATCGAGAAACAGGTGCCGATCGTTCCGGTGACCTTCCTGAACCATTGGAAGATCTTCGGCGACCCGGAGGACCTGCTGAGCCGTGGCCGGCCGGGCATCGCCCGGGCGATCGTGCATCCGCCCGTTCCCACGGGCGGAATGACCGAGGCCGATCTGGTACGTTTGCGCATGAAGGTGCACGAGGTCATCGAAGCACCCCTCATTGCGGCATACGGTAGGAAACCATGAAACTGGACAACGCAGCGTTGGACCGGATCGCCGAACTGGCGAGACTGGACGTAGGCGATGCCGAAAGCCGGGAGCGGTTGCTCAAGGACATGCAGCGCGTGATCGATTTCGTGGAGAAGTTGAACGAAGTGGACACCCGGGGAGTGGAACCCCTGATCTTCCTCACCGACGAACAGGATGTGCTGCGCGAGGACGTGGTGGATCCCTCGGTCATCGTTCCCAAGGAAGCCGCGCTGCGAAACAGCCCCATCAAGGACAGCGACTACTTCAAAGTGCCGAAGGTGGTGGACAAAGGATAGTCAGCTCGAACCAGACCGGTTGACGGGTGTACGGCACGTACGGATCCGGCCGGCACGAGCGTTCTCCGCTGCATCCCGAAACCATGCGTTCCACCCTCATCCTCTTCGCCGTTTGCGCGTGCATCGCCTCCTGCGGGGGCGGCTCCGGGCAGCCAGAGCCCTCTGCGAGCCCGACCAAAGAACAGGTAATGGCTGGCGCGGAACGTTCGATCCCCGCAAGCAACGTGGCCGTCACGCCGGTGCCGGCCTTCGATCGCAAGATCATCCGCACAGGCGAGTTGCGGTTCCAAGTGAAGGATCCGGACGTTGCGCACGCTAGCGTGGTGACCCGCGTGGCGGAGTTGGGCGGTTACGTGGAAGGCGATGACCGCAGTGATCTGGGCCATGCGCTCACCTTGACCGTGCGCGTGCGCGTACCCTCCGGGAGGTTCGATGAACTCGTGGCCGGACTGAACGACCTGGGCGAACTCGAATACCGGAGCGTCAACGCCTCGGATGTGACCGCCGAATGGGTGGACGTGGAGGCGCGGTTGAAGGCCAAGCGCGAAGTGGAGGCACGCTACCTGGAGATCGTGAAGCAGGCGAAGAGCGTGACGGAGATCCTGGAAGTGGAACGCGAACTCGGAAACGTGCGCGCGGAGATCGAGAGCATGGAGGGGCGCATGAAGACCTTGCATGATCAGGTGGAGATGAGCACCCTGACCGTGGTCTGCGTGAAGCCCAGGGCTGGGAACGATGGGCTGGGCCCGGGGTTCGGCATTGCCCTGCGCGAAGGTTGGAACAACCTGGTCCGCGTCCTGGTGGCTGTGCTCCATATCTGGCCCTTCGTACTGGTGGCCGGCGCGGTGCTGTGGTCGGTGGTCCGCCGAGATCGCGCCCGTCGGAAACCGAGCTCGTGAACGGGAGCGGTGCGTTCGCGAACTTCGCGGGCAGCCCGCACCGACATGACACGATCCGCCTTCTTCTGCATCGCACTCCTCCTCGGCGCACGCGCCTTCGCGCAGCTGGAGCACATCAGTTACGCGCGCACCCCCGGCGGAGTTCCCGATTGGGCGGCGATGATGTACGCGCCCGGGGCCGACCCCGGCGCTGTACAGGCCGCGTACAACGCGTACTACGCCACACACGCGTTCGTGAAGAACGCGCACACCCAATACTACAAGCGCTGGATGCGTGGGATCGGCCATGACCTGGTGCCGAAAGACCCCGCGCAGCGTGCCGCCCATGACCAGGAAGTGCGGGATTACCTGGATGCCTCGGAGGCACTGCGCCTGGGCCGTGCGGCCAATTGGTCGTGCATTGGCCCCGTTGATTGGGACCACGGCGCGGCGAGCAAGAGCTACGCCTGCGGCGCTGCGCATGTCTATACCGTGGAACAATCGCTGAGCAACACCGATGTGCTCTACGCCGGTACTGCGAACGCCGGGGTGTGGAAGAGCACCGACAAGGGGCTGAACTGGACCAACGTGACCAAGAACCTCCTGGTGGGGCAGGTCCTTTCCGTGGAGATCGATGCATCGAACCCCTCCATCGCCTACTTCGGCGCGGAAGGCGATCTGTTCAAGACCACCGATGGAGGAACGAATTGGAGCACGGCGGGCGATGCCGCCTTCAACGCGGTGTCCCATGGCATCCGCGATCTGGTGCTGCAACCGAGCAACAACCAACGCCTTTTCGTGTGCAGCGATCAAGGCCTGTACCGGAGCGACAATGCGGGATCGAGCTTCACCCAGGTGCAAACGGGCGTCTGGCAAGAGCTCGAATTCCACCCCACCAACGCGAACGTGATCTATGCCGTGAAGCAGGTATCCGAACGCACGGAATTCTGGCGGAGCGTCAACGGTGGCTCCTCGTTCGTCCAGGTCGGCACCGGATGGCCCGCACCCGTGGCGCCGGATGAACAACTGCGCACCGAGATCGCCGTGAGCCTGAACGCGCCCAATTCCGTGTACGCCCTTTGCACCGGTTCCGCCAACGGGGGCAGTGGCCTCTATGGCGTGTATAAAAGCACGGACCAAGGGGTGAACTGGACCTTCCAATGCTGCGGTACAGGACCGGGAGGCGCACCCTCGCCGACGAACTTCAACCTGATGGGATGGGATGACGGTGGGCAGGACGATGGCGGCCAGTACTACTACGACCTGGC
>CAZFAW010000145.1:0-6809 GCA_964517015.1 uncultured Chryseobacterium sp. | reverse complement strand
AACCCGTGCAAGCCCTCTTCCTGGACGTGAAGATGCCCGGAGAGGACGGCTTCTCACTGTTGCGATCCCTGAACGGACGTGAGCTCGGTGTGGTGTTCACCACGGCCTATGACCAGTACGCGCTGCAAGCGTTCAAGGAGAACGCCATCGACTATCTGGAGAAACCGATCGATGTGGACCAATTGAAACGCGCCGTGGGCAAGCTCACCAAGTTGGCCGGCGCGGAACTTCTGGCCGATCAACGCCACAATGCGATCGCCGCCCTGATGAACGACCCCGCCTCACCGCTGAGCACGCGCGTGGCCGTGCCGGGACGCGACGGCCTGGCGCTCATCAAGCACGACGACATCATGTACCTCGAAGCGAACGATAGCTACACCACCCTCCATTTGAAGGATGGCAAACGCAGCATGAGCAGCAAGCACATCCGTGTGTTCGAGAACAACCTCGATCCCAAACGGTTCTTCCGCGTGCACAAGAGCTTCATCATCAATCTCGAGCACCTCAAGGGGTTCAGTCGAAACGAGGGCAACATGGCCGTGCTCGACAGCGGAGCTTTGATCCCGGTGAGCAGAAGGAGATTGCCCGATTTCCTGGGCCTCATCCATACGTTCTGAGGCTCGGAATGCGGTCCCGCACCCGGCCTGTCCTGGCATTCGCGTGTGCCGCGAGCGCACTGGCCTGTGTTGCGCAACAGCGTACGTTCGAGCAATTCAACACCAAGGAGGGCCTCGCCCAAAGCCAGGTGCGTTGCATGGTGCAGGACCGCAAGGGGTACCTGTGGTTCGGCACGCTGGGTGGTGTGAGCCGCTTCGATGGCATGGAATTCCGGAACCATGCCCTGCGCGGCCCATCGGCCGACCCGCAAGTGACCGCCCTGCACGTGGACCGGCAGGGCACCCTCTGGCTTGCCGCGGGCCGCGCGCTGCTGCGCTGGAACGGCCGCGCATTCCTGCCGATCGATCCCCCGCCCGGCCTGCAAGGGGCACGGATCGTCGCGCTTTGCGATGGGCCGGGATCGCAATTGGTGGTGGGCACGGAGGAGCGTGGCGTCTTCCAGCTGTCCGGCGGCGAAGCGACGATCCTGCCAGGGTGCGTGGCGGACAGCGTGCCGGGCATCCGCATCCTCCTCCCCGATGCGCAGGGGAACGTGCTGATCGGAAGCAAAGGCGGTTTGTGGCGTTCGGGTGCGTCGGGCTTCGAACGAATCGTCCTGGACAAGTCGCGCCAGGAGAGCGTCAGCGCGCTTGCGTTCGACGCGAACGGTACCCTCTGGGCAGGAACCTATGGGAACGGGTTGTTCGCCATCGACCGCACCGGTGCGATCCGCGCATTCAGCGAAGCCACCGGTCTGCTGCAGAACAACGTCCGGTGCGTGCAGGTCGATGACCGCGGCCGCGTGTGGGTGGGATCGAAGTTCGGCCTGAACGTGGTGGATGGGGATCGCATCCGGGCCTTTACGGTCCATCAAGGCCTGCCTAACGACAACATCTTCTGCGCACTGCGCGACGACCTCGGACAGCTCTGGTTCGGCACCGATGGCGCAGGCGTGCTCCGCTACACGGGCGATGCGTTCACCACCTTCACCACCAGTGACGGGCTTTGCAGCGACCTGGTCATGAGCATCACGCCCGATCCGCAGGGAGACCTCTGGTTGGGCACCTATGGAACCGGCATATGCCGGCTGGACGCCATGGCACAAGTGACCACGCTCGACGGCTTGCCGAACAACACGGTCTGGGCCGGAGCACTGGATCGAAAGGGACGTTCGTGGTTCGGCACCAGCAACGGGTTGTGCCGTTTGGTCTCCGGCATGGTGGTCCGCCTACCCGACGAACGCCGCTGGATGGACCAGCGCGTATTCAGTTTCCATGAGGACCGGGACAGCACCATGTGGTGCGGGCAACGCGACGGCTTGTCCGAGGTCGACGCGCGGGACAGCGTTCGTTTCCATCCTTCCGGATCCTCGGGGCCCGGCCGCTCCATCCGTGACATCGAACCCGATGCGGACGGTCGCTTGTGGATGGCCACGGACGAAGGCCTCAGCGTGCTGGCGCACGGCTCGTTCGCGCGCATGACCTCGGAGGATGGGCTATGCGACGACATGGTGCTGTGCCTGGCCCGCGATCGACGCGGCAGGCTCTGGGCCGGCACGAGCAACGGGCTCTCCTGTATCGCCAACGGGCGGCCGACCACCCGTTCCCTCGGCGAGGAATACGGCTCGAACTACATCGACGCGCTGATCCGTGATCCGGACGGGATCCTTTGGGCCGGCACGAACAACGGGCTGTTCGCCTTCGACCCGGACAGCTTCCTGATCCATCCGGATGCGTACCGCTCGTTCGATCGATCCGATGGGCTTCGCAGTGTGGAATTCAACCTGAACGCGGCCTACCTGGATGCCTCGGGCAAGGCGTACTTCGGCACCTCCGCGGGATTGCTCTCCTTCGATCCGCGCATGGCATGGGCCAAGGCACCCTCACGCGACCTCCCGATCCACATCACCGGCGTCCGTTCGTTCCTGCAAGAGACCGATTGGCGCGACCGCTGCGACAGCATTGATCCGGGCACGGGGTTGCCACTCGGGCTGCACCTGGCCTACCGACGCAATTATCTCACCTTCGATTACGGCGCGATCAACACCCAACACCCCCAGCGCACGCGCTATCGCTACCGCCTGCTCGGCTACGACGCCGATTGGCTCCCTCCCACCGACGCACGCTTTGCCAGCTACAGCAACCTGACCCATGGCGCGTACGTGTTCGAGGTGGTCGCATCGGAGGACGGGAGGGAATGGAGCACGCCCGCCTCCTTCTCCTTCCGCATCGAGCCTCCCTTCTGGCTGCGCTGGTGGTTCTTCCTTCTTTGTGCCCTTGGTATGGCGGCCATGGCCTATGGTGTGCTCCGAATTCGCGCGGCGCGCAGGGAGCGCAGGGAGAAGACCCGCCAATTGTTGCTCCGGTCGCGCATGCTTCAATTGGAACAACAGGCGCTCAATGCCCACATGAACCGGCATTTCGTGTTCAACGCGTTGAACAGCATCCAGTACTACATCAATCGCCAGGATCGCACGGCCGCGAACCGCTACCTCACCAGTTTCGCCAAGCTCATTCGCAAGAACCTCGATGCAAGCCAGAACGATACCACCACACTGGCAGAAGAGCTCGAACGCCTTGAACTCTACCTGGTACTCGAGCACATGCGGTTCAAGGACAAGTTCCGGTACGACCTGGACGTCGATCCTGCCGCACACGTCTCGCGCGTTCGCATCCCGGCCATGATGTTGCAACCGTACGTGGAGAACAGCATCTGGCACGGCATTCTTCCCATGTCCAGGCAAGGGGTGGTCACCATCAGCGCGCACGAGACGGGCGACGGGCATATCCGGGTCCGGATCCACGACGACGGCATAGGGGTGGACCGCAGCAAGAGCGCCAAAACCCCGGCCGCCGGCGACCACATCTCTCGAGGCATCGAGATCACCAAGGGGCGCGCTGATGTGCTTAGACGCCTGGGGCTCACGGACATACGCATCGTAGGGCCGGAGCAAATGCACGCCCCGAACGGCACGGTGACCGGCACCCTGGTCACCATCCTGCTACCCGTTACGAACGGGATGGAAAGTGGTAGTTCCCAGTTGCGATCGCCCACGGACGCCATTACCTTTGATGTCCAATGAATGCCCAGGCATCGATCGCTCGTATTGCGGTGGCCACCTGCTTGATCATTGCCGCTGGATGTGGCAAGGAAGAGTTGGTGGTTCCGTCCGGGTCCGATCCGGTGTTGCGCAACGCGATCACAACCGCCGATGCGATCTCCACCGACGAAAATGCCGTGGCCAAGGATCCTTCCGGTGCATTCGACCCCATGACCTTGCGCGATGGTGGTGACGGGTTGAATGGTGGCGAAGGCGAAGGTGGGATCTCCGATGATGGGGATGATGAAGCCGACGGTGAGCGCACCAAGAAGTAGAACAGCGTGAACATCCATGAAGACCCTCCTTGCGGAGGGTCTTTTATTTCCGCCGCTCCATGAAAAGGATGCTGTTCCTCGCACTGGCCCGTTTGAACAGAGCGGTGCTCCCCAGTCTTTGGCGAACGGACCTTCAGCGGCTCACCGGCGCGCAAAAGCTGCTCGTTGCCTGGCGGTACTATGTGACGTGCAACGCGTTGGACGATCAACGCACCACCGCCCGGCGCGCCACGCTTCCGTGATCGGAACGAAGCCGCACCACGTAGATCCCCGCCGGACGATCGCTAAGGTCCACAATGCGTGTTTCTGCGCCACCACCTCGCACACTCCATGCAGCGGCAAGCACACGCTGACCTTCTGCGTTCAACACTTCAAGCTCGAACGAACCCGCCTGTTCAGGAACGATGGTCACGGTGATCCGGCCGTTCGATGGGTTCGGGGCAAGCCCGAACGCGCGCACCCCTGCCAGGACCTCGTCGATGCCCACGAAGCAATCCGGGGTGCTGATGAGCGAGATCGTGACGAACGCGGTATCGGCAGGGCAACCCGCAGCCGATTGGATGTACGTGTAGGTGCCAGCGAAATCGTTCGTCGCGTCGAAAGTCGCGTCCCAAGGCCCCATGGCGAAGCCGATGGGATCGTACCACTGCCCGTTCTGCTGTGGAGACCCGGTGAGGAACTGGTTCAGCAACGCGGCGGTATCGTTGAAGCATACCTCGGCCGGTCCGCCCGTTCCGGCATTGCTCGGTCCCGTCTCGGTAACAGTGACGGTCGCGGTCGGTGCAGGGCAACCACTCAAACCGGGCACCGAGTAGGTGTAGATGCCTGACCCGTTCACGGCGGGGTTGTATGTGCCGGTGAAGGAGGCCCCCCCCGGACCGGTCCACGTTCCGCCAGCCATGGGCGTGCCCAACAATTGCGTGAACAGGTTCACGGGCGATGCCGAAGCGCAGATGTTCACGGTGTTGTCGTTCCCTGGGTCGTTGTTCGGCAGGTAGTCGATGAACAACTGGGAAAGCGTGTCGGTGGGGCACGATGCCGGAAAGATGGGCGAGTAAAAGGTGTACAGCCACACCCCCACGGCATCCACCCCTGGAACGAAGTTGTTGGAGTGGGGATTTCCGAAGGGATCGATCCATTGGCCGCCGGCATCGGGCGTGCCATCGAGCAGCGACAACAGGGACAGGCTTGGGCCCGAGTTGCAAACGCTAACGAACGTGTCACTCCCGGGATCGTGCACCTGAGGCGGAAGAATGGTGACCGGAGTGGACCAGTCATCGACCTCCACGCTGTTCAGGTAAAGGTGCGCGGTGAACGTGTAGGAACCGGCGGAGAACCCCTGCAGCGGTGGAATGGGCTCGGAGAACGGTGTTACCGGTGCCGTTCCGGTACCATCGGCGAAAACGTTCAACGTGAGAGTGACCGGATCGAACGTGTAGCCGTTGAGCGTATAGCCGTTGGATGGATAGTTGCCCACCACCGTCAGGTTCAGTACATCGCATTCGTGGATGGTGGCGGGATTGAACACCACATTGGTGATGTGCTGGGCATTGGCGCAAAGACCTCCCAACAAGAAGGCCAGCAAGGCGGAGCGTCGTTTCATGGGGAATGACCCTGATCGGGGCGTTCAAAAATAGAGCACGCGTACTGATGCGGACACCGCCTAATTTGCCGCGATGCGCACACTTTCAGGCTTCCTCCTGTTGATAGGCTCCTGCTGCGCAGCGCAACCCCTGCTGGTCAACGAGGTGCAGTGCCTGGGTGCTGGAAAAGGTTGGATCGAACTGTACAATGCGGGCCCCGCGCCGATCCCACTGGAGGGCGTACGCTTGACCCTTGGGTCCCGGACCGCGCTGGTGTCCGACCTACCGCTCCTGGGGCCTGCGGAGCACGTGGTGCTGGAGTGTGGATCAGGCTCCAAGTCCGGTTCGGCATCGATCGACCTGGAACTTCCGCCAACGGGCGGAACACTGGTGCTCATCGCCCCGGACGGTAGTTCGATCATGGACCTGTTCAGCTGGCGACCGGTCCGTTCGGGAGCGAGCGTGGGACGCAGGTACGATGGAGCACGCGCGATCGGTTATTTCGTCCAAGCGAGCATCGGGTCCGCGAACGTGCCTGCGAACGCCCTTTCGCGTGCCCTTGAGGTTCCTCGGGTGCACCGTGCACCGTCCGGGACGTTGACCTTGAGCACCAACGAACCCGATGCGGAGATCCGCTATTCCCTGGACGGAAGCGACCCCTGCGGGGATGCTGGACATACGGCCACGACGGCCATCACTCCTGCGGCGGGCTCCGTGTTCAGCGCCTGTGCAGTAGCCCCGGGAGCATTGGCCAGTCCGATCGTCCGCTGCGGCATGTTGCCGGAACGACCGGCTCCCGGCCTTCAGACCATGCTCCTGGCCGCCTCGTCCGAGGACCTTTGGGGATCCGAGCGCGGCATCGATACGGAAGGCTCGCACGCGAACTTCTCGCGCCGAGGAACAGCATGGTTGCGCAGCGGCGCACTGTTCGTGGAAGGCAGCAATGGAACGGCGGTGACCTTGCGGATCGCCGGAAGCGGTTCACGGAGTTTACCCAAACGGAATTTCGTCGTTGAGCCGACGGACAGCGCCCTCCTTTCGGTACCCGGCCTCGACCCTTGCGCGTCGTTGACCTTACGGGCCGATGCGAGCCCTCTGGCCTTCCTCCGCGGATGTTTCATGGAAGAGGTGGTGAGGGCGACGGGTGCACGGGTCGAGATGCAACCGTCCGTACCGATCGACCTTCACCTCAATACGGAGGATCGCGGCCTCTATCGCGCAATGCCCACCAAGAACGCCGATTGGTTCTCCAGC
>CAZFAW010000144.1:1190-6932 GCA_964517015.1 uncultured Chryseobacterium sp. | reverse complement strand
CAAGCCCTGCCGCGCGTGCTGATCGTGGAGGACGAGGCCATCGTGAGCAAGGACATCGAGCGCAGCCTCAAGCGCATGCGGTACGCTATCGCCGGCAAGGCCTCCAGCGGAGAAGAGGCGATCGAATTCGCACTGGAGCAGCGGCCGGACCTGGTTCTCATGGACATCATGCTCAAGGGGCCGATGAGCGGGATCGAAGCGGCCGATCGCATTCGCGCGGCCACCGGAGCGCCCGTGGTCTTCCTCACCGCCTATGCCGATCGCGCCACCCTCGACCAGGCGAAACAGACCGAGCCCTACGGGTACGTATTGAAGCCGTTCACCGACGCCACGCTGCATTCCGCGCTCACCATGGCCTTGCACAGGCACGGGCGGAACATGGAAGTGAAGAAGGAGCGCGATCAACTCTACCGCTTGGTGAACGGGGGCGACAACGGATCGCTCTTCGTGAAGAGCAAAGGCAGGCTGGTTCGTTTGCGCATGAAGGATATCTATTACGTGGAGGCCCTGCGCGATTACCTGGGGATCAACCTGCGCGACAAGCGCTATACCGTGCACGGCACCATGAAGGACATCGAGGCGCGCTTGCCGAAGGCCATCTTCGTGCGCGTGCATCGCTCGTTCATCGTGAACCTGGACAAGATCCACGCGATCGGGTCCGCGAACGTGGTGTTGGAAGACGGAGTGCGGGAACTTCCGATCGGCATCACCTACCAGCGGGAGGTGCACGATCGGGTGCGTTCCATCTGAACACCTTCAGCTCTTCATGTTCTCGAATTGCAAAGGGATCCCGAGGTCCTGTGCGCGGCACAGGGCCATCACGGCCTGCAGGTCGTCGATCTTCTTGCCGTTCACACGGATCAAGTCGTCCATGATCTGCGGCTGCACCTTCAGCCCGCTGTCCTTGATCGCTTTCACGATCTTCTTGGCGGTCTCCCGTTCGATGCCCTGTTTCACCTTGATGGTTCGCAGGACCAGCTTCCCGCTCGGTCGAGGTTCCTCGGAGAGGTCGTAGCAGCGCACATCCACCTTCTGCTTTCCGCTGCGTTCCAGCAGGATGTTCACCAAGGCCTCCAGTTTCATGTGGTCTTCGGTGCCCAATTGGATGGTGAGCGCCTTCTTGTCGAATTCGATGGTGCTGTTCGTGCCGCGCAGGTCGTACCGGGTCTCGATCTCGCGCCGCGCCACGTTCACGGCGTTGTCCAGGAATTGCGGATCCACTTTGCTCAGGATGTCGAAGGAGGGCATGGATGGGTGCTTTACGCCGCGAAGGTACCGGCGTGCCCCGTCCCGGACGCCTGGCATCGGCTCGAACCGCCAGCGGTTGGTAACCACCCGATCGGACCGGCCCCATGCAGAGCCGTTGCGCCTAGCTTGGTGCTACACCAAAACCACCGTTCATGAACACGAAAACACTGCTTGCTGCCCTGGCCGCCGGGGTCTTCTCCTTCCTGCTGGGTTGGGTCGTATGGGACATGCTGGGGCTCATGGACTATTTCGCCAAGAACACCACGGCCGAATACAACGCCCTGATGAAGGGCCCGGAGAGCATGAGCCTTCCCGGCCTGTTCCTGAGCAACCTGGTCATGGGCCTGTTGCTCGCCTGGGCACTTGGTCGCATGAACGCCAGCACGTGGATGGGCGGCCTCGTGGCGGGTGCGATGTTCGGTGCGCTCATCACCCTGAGCTATGACCTGTTCTTCCATTCGATGATGAACATGTTCACCGGCACTTCGATCATGGTCGTGGACGTGCTGGTGGCGGCCGTGACCACGGGCCTTACCGGCGCCGTGGCCGGGTTCGTACTGGGCACGGGAAAGAAGACCGCCTGATCGTGTGGATCCCGGAAGGGCCGCCCGAAGGGCGGCCCTTCTATTTTCGCGGCCCGCCGCAATGGCGGACCATCATCACCACCCATGAGCAAGATCAAGTTCGGGACCGATGGCTGGCGGGCCATCATCGCAGAGGAATTCACCGTGGACAACGTGGCGCGCGTGAGCGTGGCCGTGGCCCAGTGGGTGAAACAACGCTTCCCCGACCGGCCCAGCATCGTGGTCGGGCACGATTGCCGATTCGCAGGCGAACTCTTCGCCGAGACCTGTGCGAAAGTGTTCGTGAACAACGGGATCAAGGTGCACCTGGCCCGCGGCTTCGTCAGCACGCCCATGGTCTCCCTCGGCGCCGCCCAATTGAAGGCTTCGCTCGGGGTGATCATCACCGCCAGCCATAACCCGCCGGGTTACAACGGCTACAAATTGAAGGGCCACTACGGCGGACCGCTCATTCCCGAGCACGTGCAGGAGATCGAGGACATCATTCCGGCCGAGCATGGCCTGCGTCTCGCCGGTATCGATCTGAAGAAGGCCGGCGAGGAGGGCCTGTTGGAGGTCGTGGACCTCGAGGGCATGTATGTGCGGCACGTGGAGAAGAACTTCGACCTGGATGCGATCCGGAAGAGCGGGAAGAAACTGGGCTACGACGCCATGTACGGCGCGGGCCAGAACGTGATCAAGCGGATCCTTCCGGAAGTGGACCTGCTGCATTGCGAGCACAACCCCTCCTTCCACGGGCAGGCACCCGAGCCCATCCACAAGAACCTGACGGAATTCAGCGAACACATCAAGCGGACCGGGATCAGCTGCGGCCTGGCCACCGACGGCGATGCGGATCGGATCGGGCTGTACAACAGCAAGGGCGGGTTCGTGGACAGCCACCACATCATCCTGCTGTTGATCCACTACCTGGTGAAGTACAAAGGTTTCACCGGGAAGGTGGTGGTGGCGGTGAGCACCACGCCCAAGGTCGAGAAGATGTGCAGGCACTACGGTCTCGAGCTCGAAGTGGTCAAGATCGGTTTCAAATGGATCTGCGGCATCATGATCACGCAGGATGTGCTGTTGGGAGGGGAGGAGAGCGGTGGCATCGCCATCAAAGGGCACATCCCGGAGCGCGATGGCATCTGGATGGGATTGACCATCTGGGAATTCATGGCCAAGAGCGGCAAGTCGCTCGAGGAACTGATCCAGGAGGTGTACGCCATCGTGGGCGCGTTCAGCTATGAGCGCGACGACCTGCACATCACGGAGGAACTGAAGCGCAAGGTGCTGGACGATTGCTCGAACGATCGGTACAAGCGCTTCGGCGATCTGGAGGTGCGGCGACTGGAAACGATCGACGGGTACAAGTACCACTTCGATCGCGATCAATGGCTCATGATCCGTGCGAGCGGCACGGAGCCTGTGTTGCGCACCTATGCCGAAAGCGATTCGATCGAGAACGCACGCCGGATCCTCAAGGCCTGCAAGGAAACGATCGGGGCCTAGCGCTTCACGAACGGGATGCGTTCGAGCGGCATTCCCTGTGCGTCCAGGAGCACCAGCATGTAGTGCCCCTCGCCCAACCGTTCCACGGTCAACACCTGCACGGATCGCCCATCGCCTGCGGTAATGGGCGCATCAAGGACCACCCGGCCCAGGTCATCGACCACGCTGGCGCGCGACACATGGGAGTGCGCCTCGAGCAGGAGGTTGATCTCCTGATCGGTGGGGTTGGGGAACACTGTGGCCGCGCCTTCGGCCCGCAGGATCGCGATCGTGGGCGAGGGTGATTCGCTGCCATCGGCATCGACCATGCGCAAGCGGTAGTAGGAGCGGCCCTTGGGTGGGGTGGCATCCACGAACGCATAGTCCAGCATGGTCTGGCTCTGGCCCGCCGCCGGCACGCTCCCGATGGGCTCGAACACCGCACCATCGGCACCGCGTTCCACGACGAAATGGGAACTGTTGGCCTCTGTGGCGGTCTGCCAGCGGAGCAGGTTGTGATCCCCCTCCGCCTCTCCGCTGAAGGACAACAGTTCGATCGGCAGAACACCGATGTCGCCCAACCCGGCGGCGTACCCGTAGAACCAGCGACTGAAGCGCTGCCCATCGATCATCTTCTCGGTAGGATATTCCACACGCACACGCCATTTGTAGCGCACCTTGAAGGCCGTCTTGGCGATCAGTTGTTTGATCTCCGTTCCGTTCACCGGTGCGTTGGTCCATGCTGCGCTCACACCTGTGCTTGCCACGCTATTGGTGATCGGCGAGCCGCTGAAGGCCTGGCCCTCGTTAACCACCTCCCAGCGCAGGCGGAGTTCGCTGGTCTGTATCGGGCTGCGAGCGAAATGGCCGATCCCGAAGAAGGCCGGATTGGCGAAATCGATGCTGTTGGTGGACATCGGTGTTACAAGGTCCGCATCGTATTGCCGGGTCAGGCGGCCCAGGCTGCGGCCAAGGTTCCCGCGGTACCAGTACGCCGCTCCTTCGTTCGCCGCGGTGGGACTGGCGTTCGGTGCACCACCGAGCACATCCGAATACCCATCGCCGTCCACATCGCCCCCGCCGCTCACGCTGTTCCCCAACCAGTAGTTCGCTGCATTGGGCTCCAGTTGATCGTAGGCGGCTGCGGCCATTCCCGTGGCGGAACCCCGGTACACGTACAACAACCCCTCATCGGCCTGCCCGTTCTCGCTCAAGGGTGCGCCGATCACCACATCTGCATATCCATCACCGTTCACGTCACCGCCTTCCGCCACACCGTGGCCGAAATGCCCTCCCGCCACGTTCCGTTCCAAGGTGGAGTATCCTCCCGTGTTCACACCGGTGGTGGATCCGTAGAACACGAACGCGCCGCCCTCATCGGCCTGGCCGTTGTCCCACAATTCGGCTCCGACCACCACATCGAAGAAGCCGTTCCCGTTCACATCGCCCGCACCGGCCACGCTGGTACCGAATGCTGCTCCGGCCTGGTTCACTTCCAACCTGCGCGACCAGGGCGTAACAAGACCGGTCGAAGAACCGTGGTACACGAATGCCACGCCCTCACCGGCCTGGCCGTTGGAATAGCCAGGTGCTCCCACGATGATGTCGGAACGGCCATCGCCGTTCACGTCACCTGCCGTGGATACCGAGGCGCCGAACAGATCGCCGACCGGAGGCTCGCTGAGCGTGGTGGCCGGTGCAGCCACCAGGCCGGAAGCACTGCCCAAGTAGAGGTATACGGTGGAGATGTCCGGTGCGCCCACCAGCACGTCGGCGAAACCATCGGCATTGATATCGCCTGCGGTGGCCACGCTGGCGCCGAAGCGGGAGGATGCACTTCCGTTCAAGGTGAGCACCGGGGCCGAGGCCAGGCCTGCTGCGGATCCCATGTAGAGGTACGCGCGACCGATCCCTCCGGACAAGGGGGCGCCCACGATCACATCGGCATAGCCGTCTCCGTTCACATCGCCGGCCGTGGCCACGCTTGTGCCGTAGCCCGCGTTCGCGATGTTCGCTTCCAATGTCAGGGCGGGAGCGGCGGCAAGACCTACCGCCGAACCGGTGTAGAACTGCACCAGTCCTTCGTTCGCCTGGCCGTTCGATGCCGTGCTAGCGCCGATCAAT
This sequence comes from uncultured Chryseobacterium sp., assembly GCA_964517015.1. GTDB lineage: Bacteria > Bacteroidota > Bacteroidia > Flavobacteriales_F > PHOS-HE28 > PHOS-HE28. The sequence goes on along the minus strand of CAZFAW010000144.1, from coordinate 1,506 downwards.
GCATCGGCGTAGCCGTCTCCGTTCACATCACCCGCGTTCGCCACCGATGAACCGCAACGGAACGCAGCGGTTCCACCGGTCCATGTCCTGGAACTCGTGGGATTGACCGCGTACGGCCCGCCGAAGTAGATCGCAGCAGCAGCGGTGATGCGCGCCGCCAGGATCATGTCCGAGTAACCATCGCCGTTCACATCACCGGCGGTGCTCACGGCCTCACCGAAATTGGCGCCAGCGATATTGAGTTCCAAGGTCATCGATGGCGTGGTGTTCACCCCGGAGGCGTTCCCGAAGTAGACGAAACACCCGCCTTCGAGCG
>CAZFAW010000144.1:0-1090 GCA_964517015.1 uncultured Chryseobacterium sp. | reverse complement strand
GTGGTGTTCACCCCGGAGGCGTTCCCGAAGTAGACGAAACACCCGCCTTCGAGCGATTGCGGATTCGACCACCGCGTGGCGCCCACCACCAGGTCCGCGTAGCCATCGCCGTTCACATCGCCGGCCGTATAGAGCCATCGTCCCAACCACGCGTTCACCTGGTTGCTCTCCAGGATGGCCACAGGCGCGGTGACCAGACCGGCGGCCGCTCCGAGGTACACGCGCACCGTGCCTTCGTTGCTTTGTCCGTTGGCATCGCCGTACGCACCCACGGCCACATCGCTGTAACCGTCGCCGTTCAGGTCGCCGGCGCAACCGACGGTCCAGCCGAACTGGGCGCTATTGATCCCGCTCCCGAAGAGGATCACGTCCGGCGGCGGGTTCAGGGAGGACCCCAACGCATTCGCTCCTCCGTAGTAGATGAAGGCCGCGCCCTGGTCGTTCATGCCGGAAACATGCACCCACTTGCTGGCACCGATGATCACGTCGCTGTACCCATCGCCGTTGATGTCTCCTGCGCTGGAGACCGCGTGCCCGAAGTGGGAGGCGCTCTGGTTGCGCTCCAGGCGATGCACGTAGGTGGTGTTGAGCCCGGAGGCACTGCCCAGGTACACGAACACCGCGCCTTCCTGGAAGCCGCCGTAGTCGGCGAGGTACGCGGATACGAGCACGTCCGAGTAACCGTCGTTGTTGATGTCGCCAGCCGGGCCCACGTAAGCCCCGAAGTTGTCGCTGGCGTGGTTGGGCTGCAGGATGTAGTTGGGTGTGGTGGCGATCCCCGTCGGGCCACCATGGTACACGAACACGCCGCCCTCGGCGCTTTCGGCCGATTGGTCCTCCCAGGTGCGGGCCCCGACCATGAGGTCGGAGTATCCATCACCGTTCACATCGCCGGCGGTGTTCACCGCAGAACCGAATTGTGCAACGGCCTGGTTGCATTCCAACACCACGTTCGCCGTGGTGGGTATGCCCGTGGCACTGCCATAGTACACGTATGCTGCACCTTCCTGCGATTGGCCAAGGTTGGCTTGCCATGCGCCCACCACCACGTCGCTGAACCCGTCGCCGTTCAAGTCGCCCGCAGTGGCCA
>CAZFAW010000143.1:2960-6975 GCA_964517015.1 uncultured Chryseobacterium sp. | reverse complement strand
GCGGCCGCCGCGCGAAGGCAGCAGGAAATAGCCGGCCCGCTGGTAATCATCGTGCAGCACCCACGCGATGCTCCAGAAATGCGGGAACTGCCAGAGGAATTGCACGGCGAAGAGCAGCCCGGGGCCCAGGCCGAAATGGCCGGTGGCGGCCACGTATCCCAGCATGGGCGGGAAGGCACCGGGGAACGCCCCGACCAGCACGGCCCACGAAGAGAGCTTCTTCATGGGCGTGTACAAGGCCACGTACATGAAGAGGGAGAGGAAGCCCAGGATACCCGTGAGCGGGCCGAAGACCTGCCAGAGCATGGCGATACCCACGATGCCGCTCACCCCGGCCAACGCGATGGTCTCACCCGCGCCCACCACGCCCCGCACCAGGGGGCGCTCGGCGGTACGTGCCATCCGGCTGTCGGCCTCGATCTCGATCACCTGGTTCAGGGCGTTGCTGGCACCGGTCACCAGCAGGCCCGCCAGGCACAGCACGGCGAGGTCGGCCCCGTTGAACGCACCCGCGGGTACGCCGGTCGAATAGCCCAGTGCGGCACTGAACACCACCAGCGCGGTGAGGCGCAATTTGAACAACGCGGGCACCGCCTTCAGCTTCGCGAGGAGCGGCGCTGCGGTGGTGGTGGTGGTGAGGGGGCGCTGCAAAACGGGGGCGAAGATATTCCTCCGGCCCGCCCGGGGAAGGGCTGTTGAAAGTTGGCCCACTGCCGGTTCAGGGCAGCACGTAGCGCACTTCCTGGTCGCGGTAGTGTTCGCGGAACGCGGTGCTCACCCCCAGGCGGAAGACGTGCGTGATCGTGTTCGCCTCTTGCTCGGGAACACGCGAGCGGAACGTGTAACCGGCTTCGAGGCGCAAGCCGGTGTGCGGATCGATCAGCCAGCCGGTGGAGAGGTCGGCATAGAGGATCCCGGTGGGTTGCACATTGCCCACGTAGAAGTGGTACTCGTCGTGGGTGCCCGGTTCCTTTCGATCGCTCTCCGGCCGGAAGATGTTGTTGCCCGAACTGTACGCGCCCGTATCGCTGCCCAGGATGGCATAGCTCACGTGCAGGTCGTGGCTCCAGCGCCCGTGGCGGTACTTCACCTCGCCGATGGACTCATGGAAGTTGCTTCCGTAGGGATGCGCGAGCGGCTGGCCGAAATGCGCGTAGTTCTGGCGGGTGTCGCTGTGCGTGTACATGAAGGGCCGCACGTAATTGAACTCCAGCCGCAGGAACAAGCCCGGCTGCCGGAAGGCATCGTGGGCGGCCACGCCCAGCTGGAGCCCCTGCTTGTTGGCGTACCACCCTTTGCCCGCGCGCACTTCGCTCAAGAGGAACTCGTCGAGCATGGCCTGCGCGTAAAGCGTGGTGTTGCGCCCCGCGCGCGCCGTGGCGGAAATGCCGAGCAAGGCGTTGTCCGCCGAGCCCTGCGCGAACTCGAGCGGGCGGTAGAGGATCACGGGATTGAGGTAGTTGATGTCGAACCCGCGCGGGTAGCCCTGGTCGCCGCCCTGCCACACGATGCTCTCGAACACACCGAAATTGAAGCGTTCGCTCGCGTTCCAGCTCAGGTAATGGAAGCTGGCGTACTTGCGGGTGAAGCGCGCGGGATCCTCGCCGGCGCCGCGGATGTCGTTCAAGAGGGCGAACACGTTCACGTAGCGGATGTGCCAGGCCGTGGTGGTGATCCGGAAGTAGGGATAGCTCGTCGCCGCATCGCTCAGGAACATGGAACGGTAGCCTTCGCCGAAGAAGTGCTTGCCGCGGCCCAGGGTGAGCCGGAAGTACTTCGCCGTCTTCCAATCCACGTACGCGCTCCAATCGTAATGCGTGTACGCGGGTCCGGACCCGTTCACCATGCCTTCGCCAAGGGACACCCGTGTGGCCCGCACCAGCGTGTCCAGGTATTCGGGAAAGGCCTCGTTCCAGAGCTGTACATCGGCATGGAAGGAGAGGTCGCTGCGCGGCACGAGTTCCAACCACGTGCCTGCGCTGGCCCGGTGCACCAGGGGCTCGCGCTCGTCCATGGGTGCGGAGAGCATGGCATCGAGCAAAGGGCCGCCGCGGAAGATCCCGCCGGCGCTGTCGCCGGCCCAGCGGTCCAGGAAATGCAGGGCCGCCTTCGGTGCAAGGGTATCGGCACCGGGCAGTCCGGCCACGTCCTCGCGCAAGTAGGGGCGTATGCCGGTGTGGAACGCGCCCGTGCGATGCAGCGCCGCGGCATACGGCGCCTCCACCGTGCGGCTCAGCGGCAGGTAGCCCTGCGCGCACGCCACGGTGGCGAGGCAGCACAGCACGGCAGGCAGCGTATGGCGCATGGTCAGGCTTTCTTCTCCTTCACCGGTAACGCGAACGGCAACATGGCGAGCACGAACGCGGTGACCCCGAGCACCATGAGCCCTTTGTTGGGGTGCAGGTCGCGCGTGAGCAGGCTCAGGGCGATGATCGCGATCGCATAGAGGTACAGCGCGCCCGTGGTGCCGCGATGGCCGAGCCCGTGCGCCAGCAGGCGGTGGTGGATGTGGTTGCGATCGGCCGCGAAGGGGCTCACGCCACGGGCGGCGCGCACCATGAAGACGCGGAACGTATCCACCAGCGGGTAGGCGATCACCGACATGACGAAGAGCGGCGTGGGCACCGCTTCGAGCCAGGCGGGCAATTTGTCGGTGGGATGGTCCACCACCTTCATGGCCAGCACCGAAAGGATGGCGCCGATGATCAGCGATCCGCTGTCGCCCATGAAGATCCGTGCGGGGTGGAAGTTGAACACGAGGAAACCGAGCAGGGCGCCGGCCAGCACCAGGGCCAGCAGCGAGAGGGCCACATCGCCCGCCCAGAACAGCCATGCGCCATAGGCCGAAGCGGCGATCAGCCCGATCCCGCCGGCCAGGCCGTCCACGCCATCGATCAGGTTGAAGGCGTTCACCAGCACCACGTACACGAACAGGCTGAAGGCCACGCTGGCCGCGTACGGCAGTTCGTACACCCCGAGCACGCCGTGCATGTCCTGGATCCGGATGTCCGCCAGCACCACCAGGATGTAGCCCACCAGCATGTGGCCCACGAGCTTCTTCACGGGGCTGAACCCGATGATGTCGTCCTTCACTCCGATGAAGAAGAGCAGCACCATGCTCGCCAGGATGAACTTGAAGTCCTTGTAGGCCTCGCCCATGGCCAGGTAGAGACTGCGGAACCCGGCTTCGTGGTGGCCGATCATGGCGCCCTGCGGGAACCAGAGCGCGTAACTGAAGATGATGGCTGCGAAGATGATGATGCCCCCGATGGTGGGCACGCTGCGGCTGTGGAGCTTGCGCGCCTCGGTGGGCTCATCCACCAGGTGCTTCATGCGGGCCACCTTGATCAGGCTGGGCATGGTGAGCAGCACCACGATGAAGGAGGTGAAGAACCCGAAAAGCAGGATGTAGCCGTGCTGCTTCACGCGATCAGAGGTCGTAGTATTTATTGAAGAGACCGGTCTGCCAGGAGGCGTACAGATACCCGCTGTTCTGGTTGTCGAACACGCCGTCGATGTCGCGGTAACGGTACCCCACCACCAGGCGCATGTTGGTCATCTGGTTCATGAGCCAGCCGGCGCTCAGGTCCACGAAGGTCACATGCCGGTCCTCACCTGCGGTGGTGAGCACCTGGGGCACCGGCCGCAGGATGTCGTGCCCCACGCTGGTGGTGGCGATCGTATCGGCGCGGTAGCGGATGAACTCGGCCTTGGCGGTGAGGCAGAGTTGCATGCGGCCCCGGGTGGGAATGCGCCAGTCCAGGATCGCGAGTGCCTCGTTGAAGTTGCCGCCCTGCGGGTGCGCGAGGGGCTGGCCGTAATGGCCGTAGTTCACGCGCGATTGCGCGAAGGAATAGGTGTAGGGCGCCGCGCTGTTGTACTCGGCCTGCAGGTGCAGATCGCGCCCGAACAGGTCGAACCAGCGGAAGCCCGCCTGCCACGCGGTGCGTTGTTCCGCCGGATCGTCCACGGCGTACTGGCCGTAGACGTAGAGCTTGTCGGTCAGTTTCACGCG
>CAZFAW010000143.1:0-2860 GCA_964517015.1 uncultured Chryseobacterium sp. | reverse complement strand
GGCGAGAGCAGGCTCACCTTGAAATAGGGATGGTTGAAGGCGTTGTCGCTCAAGAGCATGCTGCGGTAGCCGTGCCCCACGAACTGCTTGCCGTGCCCGAACTGCACGTTCACCCACTTGCGCGGGCTCCAGCTCAGGTTGCCCATGGCCCAGGCGTAGTCGAAGGCGCGGTGCTTGAAGCCCTTGATCCGGCCCTGTCCGGGCACCACACCGGTGTATTGCGCATAGTCGTAGAGATAACGCGGGTAGATCGCCTGGTTCTCGTAGAAGGTGGTCTGGAAGCTGAAGCGCGGGCCCAGATCGGCGCGGATGATGGCGCCTCGTGAGTTCACGTAGAACCGCGTGGTATCGGCGAATTCGCTCGGGTCGCGGAAGTCCTGTCCCAGTTCGAAGTGGAACACGGGATCGGCCGTGACATGGAAGCCGCCGTCGCGCACTTCGATCAGGTGCTCCTTGAACAGCTTCTCGGTGATGGTGTAGTAATGCCGGCTGCTGTCCGGCCGATGGCCCATCACGTTCGTGCGGTCCGCCCGGCTTTCGATCAGCGGCTTCAGGCCGCTGTGCACGGTGCTGGTACGGCAGGCGGCGTTGCGCTCCAGGTCCAGGTAGATGTCCCGTTGCAAGGGGATGTCGTTCTGCTGCGCCAGCGACGCCAGGGCGAACAGACAACACGGACCGGCAAGGAGGCGCATGGACATGCCCGGCGGGAAGGGCCCGAAGGTAGAAGGATGCGAAAAGCCCGGCGACGGGCCGCTCCCTGCGGCCAAGGGCACGATCAGGCCTGCACCCGTGCGGCCAGTTCGCTCTTCGCGAACTCCGCATACACGGCGCCTATGCCCTCGCGCAGGCCGATGCGGTGCTTCCAGCCCATGTTGTGCAGGCGCGAAACATCCATGAGCTTGCGCGGCGTGCCGTCCGGCTTGTCCGTGTTCCACACCAGTTCACCGGTGAAGCCCACGATGTCCTTGATCAACTCTGCGAGCTCTTTGATCGTGAGGTCCTCGCCGGTGCCGATGTTCACGAACAGTTCCTCGTCGTAGTGCTGCATGAGGAAGAAGCAGGCATCGGCCAGGTCGTCCACGTGCAGGAATTCGCGCCGCGGCGAACCCGTGCCCCAGACCTCCACGCTTTTCGCGCCGCTCACCTTCGCCGTGTGGAACTTGCGGATGAGCGCGGGCAGCACGTGGCTGTTGTTCAGGTCGTAGTTGTCGTTCGGCCCGTACAGATTGGTGGGCATCGCGCTGATGTAGTTGCACCCGTACTGACGGCGGTAGCTCTCGGCCAGCTTGATGCCGGCGATCTTGGCGATGGCGTAGGGCTCGTTGGTCTGCTCGAGCAACCCGGTGAGCAGGCTCTCCTCCTTCAGTGGCTGGGGCGCCATCTTCGGGTAGATGCACGATGATCCGAGGAAGAGCAGCTTCTTCACCCCGTTCTCATGGGCGGAATGGATCACGTTGCTCTCGATCATCAGGTTCTCGTACAGGAACTGCGCGCGGTAGATGTTGTTGGCATTGATGCCGCCCACCTTCGCCGCCGCGAGCACCACATGGTCCGGTTTCTCCGTGCGGAAGAAGTCGCGCACGGCGCCCTGCTCCTTCAGGTCGAGCTCCTTGCTGCCGCGCACAACGATGTTGGTGAAGCCGTCCCGTTGCAGGCGGCGCACGATCGCGCTACCCACCATGCCGCGGTGGCCGGCGACGTAGATCTTGTCTGTCTTCTCCATGGAATGCGTTGCGTGTGGGTTGGTAGCGTGTTACGTGTTGGGAGCGTGTTCAACACGTAACACGTCAACACGCAACGGTTCTCCTCACTCTTGCTCGTGCAGGATCTTGTGCCCTCCCTTCTTCAGGTACACATCGCGCTGGAAGAGCTTCAGGTCCTCGCGCACCATTTCGCTCACCAGGTCGGGCAGTTCGTATTTATGCCTCCAGCCGAGCACCTTGCGCGCCTTGGCGGGATCGCCCTCCAGGTGGTCCACTTCGGCGGGGCGGTAGTAACGCTTGTCGATGGCCACGCGCACCTTGCCCGTCTTGCGATCCACACCCTTCTCGTTGGCGTCCTTGCCCTTCCATTCGAGCTTCACGCCGATCTCCGCGAACGCCAGATCGATGAAGTGCCGCACGGTGTAGGTCTTGCCGGTGGCTAGCACGAAATCATCGGGCTTCTTGGCCTGAAGCATGCGCCACATGCCTTCCACATAATCCTTCGCATGGCCCCAATCGCGCTTCGCGTCGATGTTCCCGAGATACAAGGTCTCTTGCAGGCCGAGCTTGATCTTGGCCACGGCGCGCGTGATCTTGCGGGTCACGAACGTTTCGCCGCGCAGCGGGCTCTCGTGGTTGAAGAGGATGCCGTTGCAGGCGAACATGCCGTAGCTCTCGCGGTAGTTCTTGGTGATCCAGAAGCCGTAGAGCTTCGCCACGCCGTAGGGGCTTCGCGGGTGGAAGGGCGTTTCCTCGTTCTGCGCATGGTGGCGCACGCCGCCGTAGAGTTCCGAGGTGGACGCCTGGTAGAACTTGGTCTTCTTGGTGAGCCCGCAGGTGCGGATCGCCTCCAGGAAGCGGAGCGTGCCGATCGCGTCGGCGTTGGCGGTGTACTCCGGCAGCTCGAAGCTCACGGCCACGTGGCTCTGCGCGGCCAGGTTGTAGATCTCGTCCGGCTGGATCTGCTGCACCAGGCGCAGGCAGGTCACACTGTCGGTCAGGTCTCCGTAGTGCAGGTGGAAGGGAAGGCCCTTGTCGTGCGAATCGTGGTAGAGGTGGTCGATGCGGTCGGTGTTGAAAAGGGAGCTGCGGCGCTTGATGCCGTGCACCTCGTATCCCTTCTTCAACAGGAGTTCGCTCAGGTACGCGCCGTCCTG
>CAZFAW010000142.1:0-6985 GCA_964517015.1 uncultured Chryseobacterium sp. | reverse complement strand
TCCTTCTTCAAGGAGCGCTGGAAGATCACCAGGTCGCTGTGCGGCACCTCGTCCATGCCCAACGCATGCATCATGGTGACCAGCTGCCCGCGATGGTAGGTGGAATGGTTGAAGCAGTGCATGAGCATCTGCCACACGGGTTGTTGATGGGTGTTCCCGCGAAGGTCCTGGTAGGCGATCACCTTTTCCAAGGCCGCGGGGGTCATGCGGGCCACGTGATCGCGCAGCCGCGCACAATGGGTGAGCACACTGCCGATCGCTGTGCTTTCCTCCGCGGGCCAGCGCTGCGGCTGCTTCAGGATCCGATCGGTCCAGGCGGCCTCCGCGTCCCGGATGTGCAGGATGGTACGGCGAAGCGTGGGGAAACTGCTGGGCACGGCACGATCCAGCACGTCGTCCGGTTCGCGGTCCAGACGGCGAACGAAGAGGGTGTTCGCCCACAGGTCGAAGGCGCTCAGATGATCGATCAGCGATCCCGGGTCCATGGTCTCAGGTGGAAAACTGTGTTAAAAGTATCCGGCTTCGACATCTTGGATCGGGGGATCGACCGGCCGTAGGTTCGCGCCGACAAGATGCGTGCATGATCGCGACACTGTTCGGGAGGAAGAAGATCACGGAGGAGAGGCTGGCGAACGCGTTCGTGAACACGGTCCTGGCGCTGGTGCATGAGGGGTTCCCTACGATCGCCGAGGAATTGAACCACTCGCCGGAGTTCGCGCCCTCGCCGAACCTGGATCCCGTGGAGGAAGGACCTTTCGCCCTCGTGGTGCTGGCCGGCAACCTGATGGAGGCACCGCGGTTCCTGGAAAGCGGCCAGGACCGCCGGCTCTTCTCCCTGGCCGTTTCCAAGTTCTGCAACGCCACGGGGCTGCGCGCCTCCGAGCTGGAACTGGAGATCCACGCGCTGCAGCACTTCATGGAACGCGTGAACCACCCCAGCAAGAACACGGTCTACGCCATGAGCAAGGCCGTGTTCCACAAGTACGACCTGTTCCGCTACCAGAGCGAGTACTTCCGCGACATGAAGGCGCCGAACCCGATCGTGCTGAAACGCCTGAACGGCTTGATGGGCTTCTTCCTCTGGAATTGGGAGGAGTTCATGCAGGAGCACCGCGTCACGCACTGAGCGCCTCAAGCGCCCAGGCCCTCCTCCATCGCCATTTCAACGATCCGGCCGCCGATGCTCAGGCAGGCCGTTGCAGCGGGCGAAGGCGCGTTCAGCACGTGGATGTGGTGGCCGCGCCGTTGAATGCTGAAGTCGTCGACCATTTCGCCATCGGTGCCCAGCAGCATGGCACGCACGCCTGCACGTCCCGGGTGCAGGTCGTCCATGGTGAGCGAAGGCACCAGCCGTTGCAGCGTGCGCAGGAACAGGCGCTTGCTGAAGGCACGGCGGTATTCGTCCATGCCGTAGCCGAAGTTCTTGAAGAACAACTTCCACGTGCCACCGTAGGTCAACGCATCGACCGTATCGCGCAGATCGAAATCGGTCTTGCCATAGCCCTCGCGTTTGAAGGTGAAGACGGCATTGGGACCGCACTCGATGGTGCCGTCCGTCATGCGCGTGAAATGCACGCCGAGGAACGGGAAGCGCGGATCGGGCACGGGATAGATCAGGTTGCGCACCTTGTGGCGGGCGCGATCGGTCAGTTCGTAGTAGTCGCCGCGGAACCCGACGATGCGCTCCACGCGCTTCAAGCCGTCGTTCATGGCCAGCCGGTCGCTCTGGAGCCCTCCGCAGAAGATCGCGTACCGGGTTCGGTAACGCGCCTTGGTGGTGATGATCGTACTGAGGCCATCGGCGTGCTCCGTGCCCACCACCTCCTCCCCCAGGTGCACGGCGCTGCCGGGGTTCATGCCCGTGGCCAGGTCGCACATGCGTTGCGTGGCAGCGCGGAAATCGATGATCCCGGTGCAGCCGACGAAGAGGCCTGCGATCCCCTTGCAGTGCGGCTCGATCTCCGCGATCCCTTTCGCATCGATGCGTTCGAGGCCTTCGATCCCGTTGGCCGTTCCGCGCGCATGGATGCCCTCCAACCGCCCCAGTTCATCCCGCGACGCGGCCACGATCACCTTGCCGCACACGTCGTGCTTCACGCCATGCGCTTTCGCGAAGGCGACGAGTTCCCGACGACCCTCCACACAGTTCTTCGCCTTCCAGCTGCCGGGCTTGTAGTAGATGCCGCTGTGGATCACCCCGCTGTTGTTGCCGGTCTGGTGATCGGCCAGGGCGCGCTCCTTCTCCAACAGGAGCACGTTCAGCGCAGGGAAGCGCTGTTGCAGTTTGTACAGGGTGGCCGCGCCGACGATCCCACCGCCCACGATCACCGCGTCCCAGGTCTTCTCCGCGTTCATGCAGCGAAGATCGCGATCATGCCGAAGCGGCCTGCGGGATCTCCTCCCGCGGCACGCGCAGGAGCAGCACGAGTCCCAGTACGAAGAAGCTGCCGATGGCCACGATGGTGTTGCGCAGGTCGCCGGTGATCTGGTAGACCAGCCCGTAGATGAAGGTGCCCAGCACGGTGCCGAGGTAGTAGCTCACGTCGTAGAAGCTGAAGAAGGAAGCCGTGTCGCGGGTCGGCGGCAGGAACTTGGCATAGGTACTGCGGCTGAGCGCCTGGCAGCCACCCATCACCGAGCCGACCAGGGCTGCAAGGCCGTAGAACTCATAGGTCCAATGGATCCGCCAGGCGATCAGGCACACGACCACCCAGATCAAGGCACCGATGATCAGCGCGCGGACATTGCCGAAGCGCCTGCTGATCCGCACGAAGGCCATGGCGCCGAGCGCCGCCACAAGCTGGATCACGAGCACGCTGATGATGAGGCTGGCATCGTCAATGGGACTTCCGTCCGGTCCTTTGATCTCCTGCTTGGCATAGTTCACCGCCAGGTACATCACGGTCTGGATGCCCATGTTCAGCACGAAGAAGGCGGCGAGGTAGCGGGTCAGGCGGCGCATGCCCATGAGCTGTGTCCAGACCTTACGAAGCTCGTTGTAGCCGCTCCAGAGCACGTGGTTGCGCTCGGGTCCCGATCCCGCGCGATCCGGTAACCTGCGGAAGGGCCATTGCGCCCAGCCGGCCCACCAAAGGGCCACGGTAACGAAGGTGAGCCGCGCCGGAAGGCCGTCGTGGTCCGGGATGCCGAACCAGCCGGGCTGCATCACCATCAGCAGGTTGATGATCAGGAGGATCACGCTGCCGACATAGCCCATGGTGTATCCCCGCGCGCTGATCCGATCGTGGTCCTTCTTCTCGGCGATCTCCGGCAGGTAGGCATCATAGAACACCAGGCTTCCCGAGAAGCCGGCGCAGGCGAGCATCACCAACGCAAGCCCCGGCCAGATGTGCTCCACGGAGAAGAAGGCGAGTCCGGCGCAGCTGGCCGCCCCGAGGTAGCAGAAGAACTTCAGGTAGTTGAGCTTGTTCCCACGGTGGTCGGCGATGCCACTGAGCAGGGGCACGATCACGGCCACGAGCAGGAAACCGGCGCTCAGCGCATAGGAATACAGCGATGCCGAAGGCACTCCATGTTCCTTCACGAAGCGCTCCTCACCGAAGGCCTGCGTGATCGCCACGTAGAACATCGGGAACACCGCACTGGTGATCGTGAGCGAGTAGGACGAGTTCGCCCAGTCGTACATGGTCCATGCGCGGATCACCCGGCGGTCGCCTTTCATGCAGGGCAATGTAGGTGTGGGAACGAAAAGGCCCCCGACGGTAGCCGGGGGCCTTTGAAGGTCATAGTCCAACGATCACTGCACGATCTCGATCTCCACCCGGCGGTTCTTGCTCATGGCCACCTCACCATCGCCGGCGTCGGCCGGGCTCTCCGCCTTCTGGTCGGCCGTTTCGATGCGCTCGGCGGCAATGCCGGCTTCCACGAAAACAGCCTTCACGGCATCGGCCCGCTCACGGGCCAGTTCAGTGAGGTCGGGGCGCATGCGCACGCGGTCGGCCTCCACGGCATCGGTATGCCCCACGAGACGGATCCGGATGTCCGGGTTCGCCTTCAGTACTTCCTCGAGGTCGGTGAGCATGCCGGACATGCTGCCATCGATGCTGCGGGTGAAGCGCTTGAAGTAGATGGTGGCGTTGTCCAGTTGCTGTGCCGGTGGCAACGACTTGTTCACGCTGGTCTTCTTGCTGTAGATGTGCTCGCTCTCGGCCTTGTCCAGCTGTTCGCACGTGCACTCGCTGGGGCTCTTGATGGGGAACACGCTCACGTTGTCGATGTAGTAGTACGCGGAATTGTACTGCGGTGCCGTGAGGCCCTTGGGGCGCTTCACTTTTTCCGTGTTCGTCTTCTCGGTGCTGGCGAAATTGCCCAGGAGCATGTAGGCCTCTTCGCCCTTGGCATCGTAGATTCCGCATACGCCCTGCCAGCTGTAGAGGTCGTTGTAGATCCGGGTGCGCAGCGCGGGCACCTGCGGCTCGTAGGTCAGGTTGCCCTCGTCGTCCTTCTTCACCAGTTGCTTGCTGAAGTACACGCCGTGCTCGCTCGCGGCATATTTGCTCAAGTCGCCCAGGCTCACGTAGTAGCGCACGCAATAGCGCTGGCCCTTCTTGAGCATCTTCTTGAGCTTTGCCTGCAGGTAGGTGCGCGGCTCCTTGCTCTGGTAGCTCCACCAGCGCAACCCGGCGTAGTTGATCCCATCGAGCGCGCTCTGTTCGCCCAGCTCGTTTCGTGGTGCACTGGCGTCGCCGCTCACGCTTTCGCTGAAGAGGTCGGCTTTCGCGGCCGTGGGGCTTTTCCAGCCCTTGGCCATTTCCACGCTGCCCCGTCGGCGCAGCTTGCCTTCGAAGTTCTCGAAGCTTCCGTTGTCGATCAGGTTCACGCTGTCCGGGATCTCCTGGGCGGCGGTGGCCAGGGCCAGCAGGCTGAAGGTGGTGAGTAGCGTTGTGCGCATGGAGCTGCGGTTTTCCGAGGGCGGGCGAAGTTAGCCCAAGCCCGGTTCGTGGGCGGCCTGTCGCCCAACACCGTGCCAGAACGGGAAAGGCCCCGGTGCGGGGCCTTTCCAAGGTCGTGTGCCGTTCGGGCTCAGCGGTTGTCGCTGAAGTTCCAACCGATGGAGAATTGGAACACGTTGGCGTGCGTCTTCACCAGGTCCGTCTCCTCGTTGAGGGAGCTCAGACCGCGCCAATACCGCAAGCCGAAGTTGAGGCCCGATTCGAGCTCATAGACGGCACCGGCGCACAAGCCGACCTCCGCGCCGCGCAGGCCTTCCTTCGCATCGGATCCGCTCACTTCGCTGTCGAAGTCGGTGGTGGTGTCCGGCAGCCCGGTGATGCTTGTGGTGGTGGATCCACTGTTCGAGTATTTCGCCGACATGAGGATCCCGACGCCAGGGCCTATGTGCAGGCCCAGGTGATCGCCTGCTTGGATCGCCAGGAGCACGGGGATCTCGATGTACCCGAGGCTCCCTTTGCTGTCACCGGTGGTCTTGGAGGTGGAGGTGATGCCGCCGACGGTCGTACTGGTCTCTTCTGCAAGGTCCTCCTTGGTGTTGCGCATGGAGAAGAGCAGTTCGGGACGGATGCCCAGCGATTCGGAGAAATTGTACTGGAAATAACCGCCAACGTGGAATCCGATCCCGGAGGAGCTCTCCGAGTCGATCTCGGCGCCATCCGGCACATCGTCTCCCTCGGAAGTGCCGTAGATGGAGTAGTTCAGTCCCACCTTGGCCCCGATCATGGTCTGGGCGTTCGCGCTTGCAGCCACGGCCATTCCGGCCAGGCTCAGTAGAAAGGTCCTTGTCCTCATCGTGCGTTGGATTTGGCCCGCAATCTACCGGTCCTGTGAAAAGGAAGGGCCGGCTACGCCGGCCCTTCGCATAGGATCCTCGTTGGTGGACTAGTCGCCCAGGTACACCGAGATGCCCACGTTCAACCCGAAGCTGCCGCCGTTCACGCTGTCGCCCTCCTCCGGTTTCGCGCTTGTCATGTGATAGGCGATCATGGGCTCGATGGCCACATGGTCGTTCACGAAGGCGGCATAACCCACACCGATACCGAGGTCACCCGTCGTGTAGGTGAAATCAAAGTCACCCGTGTCGGTCTTCTGGCTGCCGAACTGGTAGCTGAGCTGGCCGAACACCTTCATGGGCAGGTAGTAGCGCACCACGGGACCGATGCCGAATCCGGACGCCGACACGTCGCCGGTCTTCTCGGACTCGAACCCGATCAGCAGGCCTACGGCCAGGTTGTCCATGATGAAATATCCGCCAGCCACGTTAAGGCCGAAGTTCGTGGTGGCATCGTCCGCATCGTTGTCCTGCTTGCCGGAAGTGAAGCCCAAGTTGGAGCTTCCCCCCAGAACGATGTGGCCCTTTTCGGTCTGCGCGAACGCGCCGGCTCCGAGCGCCACCGCGCAGAGCGTAAGAAGTGTCTTCTTCATGTGTTGTTGGGTTTGTTCCGATCGGGCCAAAACTATGCCGGGCGGTGGAATAACCAAATGAGACAGCGCATTGCCCCGGCCAGGTCGGTCCGTTCGCTCAAGCAAGGAGTGAGATCACGAACAGCATGGTGACGATGCTGATGATGAGGCCTGCGAGCGCCAATCCGCGTCCGCGTTCACCCGTTCGTTTGATCTGGCCCAGCGCGATCACGGAGAAGATGATCCCGAGCAGTGGTATGAAGAATGAGCATACGAAACCCACGATCGCCCACACGTTGGTGCCACCGGCATCCGGTACCGTCGGTTCCGGCCGCGGTGCAAGCGTGGCCTGTACGGCCCCCAAGGCCCTTCGCACCGCGGGGAACGGGTACCGACCGATGCCGGAACCGATGGAGGCGGTCGCGTTCACCGATGCCGTGAGGGTGCCTTCGGTCGGTGCATTGCGGTCGAGGCGGGTCGAAGCCATTTCCGGTCCAGCGGCCGGTGCTTGCACTGCTTCCAACGGCGCTGCTGAACCTTCCATGGGAGCTGGCACGGTCCGGTCGGGTTCCCATCTCGGTTGCGGCTCGACACGATCGGCCAGTCG
>CAZFAW010000141.1:5462-7000 GCA_964517015.1 uncultured Chryseobacterium sp. | reverse complement strand
AGGAAGCGAAGCCCGTGCCAAGCCCGCTCTTCCCTTCCACCACCATCATGTAGAGATTCCGCCTCAGGGGGTATTGGCCATCGGCGAGCGTGGATTGGGAGGGGGCGATGGCCCGACCACCGGGCGACGCGGAAACGGCCAGTACCCTCAACCCCGCGCGCCGGGCGCGGTGCTGTGCGTCGTCCAGGTCGCTGATCGCGGCGAAGGGAACGAAGCCGATGGCCTTCGGATCGCGTGCCACATGGGCCAGCAGGCTGTCCAGGCCGGGCAACGCCCGCGCATTGGTCAGGCGCGAGGCATCCCCTGCGAAGAGCGAGTCGACCAGGGTGCGCGCCACACCGGTGGCCTTGTCGTCGAAAAGACCGAAGTATCCGTTCCCGTCGGCGGCAGGCGTGCCGAGCAGCGTGCGTACCCGCTCGAGGTCCACGCTGTCCAACGGGCAGCGAGCGGATACCATCATGGCAATGGCATCGGTGAGCACCGGTTCCACATGCGGGCTGAGGTTGCGCGTGCGGAAGTACGCCTGTTGCTCGGCGCCCGGCACCACGGTGGCGAACACGGCACGCACGCTGTCGCTGCCCATGGCGCGCAGCAGGTCGCGTTCGGGCAGGTAGCCGATCGTCACTTGCGCGTCGGTGTATGTGGCGTTGAACATGGTGCGCTCGTCTTCCAGCACGGAGCGGAAGGCTTCGTCCGCGAGCACCCACGCCGATCCATAGGTCGGGGTATCGTCCCGGTGCGGGTCGCGGGGCGTGGAGGTGCATGCGGCCAGGACCGCCACCGGGATCCATGCGCGCGCGGTGCTCATGCGGCAGGGGGGTGGGGGCCCTTGCGCAGCGCTTTCCATGCGCGCAAGGTGCCGTACGCGATCAATACCGCCGCCAGACCGGGCCGGAAGCGGGGGATCAGGTCCAGTGCCACATCGGTGAAGAGCAGCAGCGCACCAACGACGATGTAGACGGCCGACATGGCCAGTGCGAACCCACGCATGGCGGTGCGCCGCGCCGGGATCAGCGCAGGCTGAACTTGATCGGGATGGTGTACCGCACTTTCACCGGGCGGCCGTTCTGCTTGCCCGGGTTCCAGTTGGGCATGGCCTTCACCACGCGCAGGGCCTCCTTGTCCAGGCCGGGGCTCACCGGGCGGGCAACGGTGGTTTCGGTGATGCCGCCATTGCGGTCCACCACGAATTCCACCCACACGGTGCCCTTGATTCCCTGTTCGGCCTCCATGTCGGGGAACTTCAGGTTCTTGCCCAGGTACTTGTAGAAGGCCTCCTCGCCACCGGGGAACGACGGCTTCTCTTCCACTGCGGCGAAGAGCATCACCTCGTCGCTTTCCACTTCGGGCGGGGGCTCATCGGTCACCTTTTCGCCTTCCTGCGATACGGTGCTCACCACGGTGCTGTCCAATGCCTCCATCGAAGGCGGGGGTTCTTCCACGGGTTCGTCCTTTGCTTCCAGTGCGGTGAATTCCACCGTTTCGATCTTGGGGGGCGGGGGCGGCTCCACGGGCGGGGGCGGGGGCTCCACCTTCTT
>CAZFAW010000141.1:0-5452 GCA_964517015.1 uncultured Chryseobacterium sp. | reverse complement strand
GTGGGGCGGGGGGGGGGGCGGGGCGCCCGGGGGGGGCCCCGCCGGGGGGGGCTGGGGGGGGGGGGGGGGGGGCGCCGGGGGGGGGGGGGGGGGGCTCCACCTTCTTCTCCTCTTCGATCAGGTCCAGGTCCACGTCCACGATCTTCTTGGCGGCCACGTCCTCGTCCTCGCCCACGCCCAGGGCGGCCACGATCTTGGGTGTACCGATGGCCAGGCCGAAGAAGAGCACCGAGCCGGCCACGGCCATGCCCAGGCGGCGCACGTAATCGCGGCGCAGCACGAAGGCGCCGTATTCCTTGTTGCGATCGGCGAAGACCAGCTGGTTGCGCACCGAGGTGAGCACGTTGTTCCAGCTGAAGTCCACGGTCATCAGCAGGCTGAGGACCAGGAGCGCACCGGATAGCACGATGAATTCCATGGTTCAGAGCGTTGGTTTGATCGCGTCCACGAGGGCCTGCTCGGCGGTCTTCAGGCTGTCCATCACGCCGTAGGAACCGATGCCGGTGATGTCCATCTCATCGACGATGTCGATCATGTTGCGGTACTTGGCCTCCTTCTCCGTCTTGATGATCGCCTTCAGGTTGCCGGCCTCGCCCTTCATGGCCTTGCGCTTCATGTTGTACTCGTCCTCGGTGATCTTCTTGTCGTTGAACTGTTTCACCAGGTCGTTCAGAGCGGCCACGGTGGCGGCGTTCTTCTCCACGAGCAACTGCCTCACCTTGCTGAAATCGGTCTGTTCGAGCTGGGTGGGCGGTTTGCCGCTGCCGTCGTCCGCCGTGTGGAACTCGTTCCAGTAGTACAGGATCTTGTCGTTCTTGGTCAGGATCAGCGTAATGGCGTTGTTCAGTTCGGTCTTGTTCTGCGGGTCGTTGGGGTCCGGCACCGGGAAGGTGAGTTGCAGGGTGCTGGGTTTGTACATGGTGGTGGTGAGGATGAAGAAGGTGAGCAGCAGGAACGCCAGGTCGACCATGGGGGTCATGTCGATCCGTGCGCTGCCCTTCTTCGCGCGCTTCTTCTGGTGCCTTCCGCCACCTCCGCCTCCGCCTTCACCTCCGGGTACTTCTGCCATGGTGCTTGTGCTGTTCCCCGCTGCCGTACACCGGCCCGGCGGGAAGGTTCATGGTTCGTCCTTTACATCCTCGATTCCTCGAGGTCGGTGATCATCTTGAACTTGTTGATCTTGATGGCGGGTGACTGGAAGATGCGGATCACCTGGGCCACCTTGTCGTAGTTGGTGTTGCCGTCGGCCTTCAAGGCCACCACGGGAACACCGGCCTGGTTGTAGATCTGGCGGGTGATGATGATCCAGTCGCGCAACTGGTTGTTGGTGCTGTCCATCGGTATTCCGCCGTATTCCTGGTTGAACTCCTTGCGTTCGCTGCCGGTCTTCAGGGTCAGGAAGGTTTGCAGCCGCTCGATGGGCACGCCCACGGGGCCCACGTTGGCGAACTTCACCTTGTCCTCGTCGGTGGGGGTGTAGTTCACGCGTTTGCCGAGCTCTTCCAGCACCTTGAATCGCACCTGCTTGTCGGTGAGGTCCCAGAACACATGGCCTGCGGTGTCCACCACGATCGTCATCAGGTTGGTGGTGGGGATCGGCGCCTGCGACATGGAACTGGGCGTATCCACGGCCACGGCCTCCTCCGGACGGAACTGGGCGGTGAGCATGAAGAAGGTCACCAGCAGGAAGGCCAGGTCCACCATCGGGGTCATGTCCAACTCCGGGCTCTTCCGGGGCATCTTCAGCTTGGGCATGGTGCTTCCGCTTTTCGGTTGTAGAACGCTGGCGGGCCTATTTGTGGTGCGCCAGGGTCTGGGTCACGCTGAAACCGGCCTCATCGATGCCATGGGTGATGGCGTCGATCTTGTTGCTGAAGAAGTTGAACATGATGATCGCGATGCACGAGCCGGTGATCCCGAACGCGGTATTGATCAGCGCCTCGGAGATACCGGTGGAAAGCTGGCTGGCATCGGGCGTGCCGGCGGTGGCCAGTGCACTGAAGGAACGGATCATCCCCAGCACGGTACCGATCAGTCCCAACAGGGTGCTGATGCTGGCGCAGGTGCTCAGGATCACCAGGTTCTTGCTCAGCATGGGCAGTTCCAGGGCGGTGGCTTCGTCCAGTTCCTGCTTCACCGTGGCCAGGCGGGTCTCCTTGTCGTGGCTGGCATCGTGCAGCACCAGCTTGTACTTCTCCAGGCCGCTGCGCAGCACATTGGCCACGCTGCCCTTCTGCTCGTCGCAGGCGGCCATGGCCTCGTCCACGCGATCGTTCGCGATCAGGCCGCGTACGTTCTGGATGAACGCATCGATGCGTCCCTTGCCTTTCGCCTTCGAGAGGGAAAGGAAACGCTCCACGGAGAAGATCAGGATGATCAGGTTCACGCTGATCAGGATCGGCACGATGAAGCCGCCCTTGTAAATGGTGCCGTACAACTTGCCCGGCTGCAGTTCGATCGGGTGGCCCTTCACCGGGTCGTTGTTCTGGAAGTTGGCCGGATCGCCCAGCACGTACATGTACACGATCACGCTGATGATCAGCACCAGTGGGAAGACGACGGCCACGAACATGGAATTGGCCTTCCCGGATGACTTCTCGTTGCTCATGAGGGGGACTGTTTTCGTGTAGGGGTTGGTAAGGTCTTTCCGGCGCAAGGCCGGGGCAGGCGCTCAATGGCCTGCCGCAGGGGTTTTTGTCAGGGTGGCAAACATAGCAAGTCCGATCATCGGCCCATGTTACCGCAGCGTGAAGGGGGCCGATGGTGCGAGAGGTGCATGGCGGGAGCGGGGCAGGGGCGCGTGAGGGCGGGTCTGCAACGCAAGAGAGCGGGCGCGGCGCATGCGATCGCGATCGCGATCGAGGAACGGCCGTGGTCCGCCGGGGAACGGCGCACCCCTACTTTTGGGCACATGGCAACGGCTGTCCGGAACGAGCGCCACAGGATCCCGCATACCGCACCCACCATCGATCAAGTTGGCATCGAGGAGCGTGTGGCGCGCATCAAGTCGCGCAGCATCAAGAAGGAAACGAAGGTGCAGGGCATGAAGCTCGCCTTGAGCATGATCGACCTCACCACGCTGGAAGGGGCGGACACGCCGCAGAAGGTGCGCCAGCTATGCTACAAAGCCATGCACCCGCATGATGGCCTGCCGGGATTGCCCACCGTTGCAGCGGTCTGCGTGTACCCCTCGTTGGTGAAAGTGGCCAAAAAAGCGCTCGGAGATAGCGGCGTGAAAGTGGCTTCCGTCTCAACAGCCTTCCCCAGCGGCCAGGCCCCGCGCAACGTGAAGATCGCCGACACCAAGTTCGCCGTTGCGGAAGGCGCGGATGAGATCGACATGGTGATCAGCCGCGGCAAGTTCCACAACGGGGAATTCAATTTCGTGTTCGACGAGATCGCGGCGATCAAGGAGGCCTGTGGCGAAGCGCGCCTGAAGGTGATCCTCGAGACCGGCGAACTGGGCACCTACGACAAGGTGCGCCTGGCCAGCGACATCGCCATCGCGGCGGGCGCCGACTTCATCAAGACGAGCACCGGAAAGATCAATCCGGCAGCCACCATGGAAGTGACGCTGGTGATGCTGCACGCCATCCGGGACCACTACCTGAAGACCGGGGAGATGATCGCCATGAAGCCCGCCGGCGGCATCCGCAAGAGCAAGGAGGCCCTGCACTACCTGATGATGGTGAAAGAGGAACTGGGTCCCGAATGGCTGGACAACCACTGGTTCCGCTTCGGCGCCAGCAGCCTGGCCAACGACATCCTGATGCAACTGCAGAAGGAAGCCGACGGGCACTACCAGAGCGCGGACTACTTCAGCGTGGATTGAAGCGTTCACCGGAGCGACTTACGGTGGGTACCGTAGGCCGCGTGCACGGGAGCGTCGCATGTTTGCCCCATCACCCGAATGCACATGCGCTCCCACCTCTTCCGTTCCCTCGTTCTGTGCCCGATCCTGGCACCCGCCCTGCTCGGCGCCCAGACCCCCACGCACCAAGGCATCGTCCACAACCTGGTCGGTTCCGCCAGCAGTGTCGTCCGGTCCATCGATACCGACAGCCAGGGCAACCTCATCGTCTGCGGCACACGCTCGGACGGGCTCGACTTCGGTGTGATCGAGTACGTGGCGGGCGCATCGCCACTGTTCCTCGCGAAGTTCAGCCCGCAGGGAACGGAGCTGTGGAGCAGGGTGGCCGGTTCCACCACGAGCACCACCGGCCAGGCCGCGAACTCCGTGGCCGTGGACGGAAACGACAACATCTACTTCGCGGGCCAGTTGTTCCCCTTGGAAGCATCCTCGTTCGAGGGCACCACCTTGGCCGCAGGAGCGGGTGGTTTCGTTGCCAAGTACAATTCCGCCGGCAGCCTGGTTTGGGTGAAGGACTTCCCCGCAACGATCCAGGCGATCGCCATCGACGCCGGTGGCTCGCTCTTCGCCACCCGATACGAGAACGCCATCCTGAAGCTGGACCCGGCCAACGGGAACACCCTGATCGAAACACCCGCCAGCGGCAACCTGATGAACCCCCAGTTCCACAACTTGGTCGTGGATGGAAGCAACAACGTCATCGCCCAATGGGGCAATAAGATCACCAAGTACAACAACGACCTGGTGGAGCAGTGGAGCACGCCCCTGACCGCTTCGCTCGCTGAAAGCTACCGGGTGAGCGTGGATGGTGCGGGCACTGTCTGGGCGAGCTTCTACGCCCTCTTCGGAACGGTGAACCTCGACGGGACCGACTATACCAACTTCCCCAACGGGTACATCTACAGCCTGAACGGAGCCACCGGCGATGTGCTCGGCTGCAACATCTACAGCGCGGACGGCAGCGCCAACAAGCCGAAGGAGGTGATCCACGACGACGCGGGGAACTTCTACGTGAACGGGGACCTCTCCTTCAACGCCGCGCACATCGTGAAACTCGATGGGTCATCGTCCGTGCTATGGAGCAAACCCACCTTCGATGTGCAGGAAATGGACCTGGTGGCCGAGGATTGCCTGGCGTTGGGCGGCCGGCACCTCAGCGACATCACGCTCGACGGCACCACGTACACGCGACCGAACGCATCCGGCCAGGACAACGCCATGGCCGGCTTCCTTTGCGCGGGCGGTGTGGGCATCGATGCGCCGGAGCACGAAGCGTCGGAATGGACGATACAACCCAACCCGGCGCATGGCGAGTGCTTCGTGTCCGGGCGGGCGGGCATGGTGAGGAGCGTTCTGATCCTCGACGGTAGCGGCCGCCCCGTGGCCCGCACGGAGGGATCGGAACGCATCGATCTCGGAGGGCTCGCGAAGGGGCTTTACATCGTGCGCATCGGAACGTTGGACGGCGCCGCGGTGCTGCTGCCCCTGGTGGTCGATTGAGGGTCACTCGCGTTCCAGCACGCTGAGCACCTCGCCTCGCCGCCGCCGGCTGATCTCCACCTTGCTGCCGTCGTCCATCAG
>CAZFAW010000140.1:0-7038 GCA_964517015.1 uncultured Chryseobacterium sp. | reverse complement strand
CCGGCGAGGTTCACGCTGTTGGCGATCACCACGTTGTTGCCCACGATGCAATCGTGCGCCAGGTGCACATAGGCCATGAGCAGGCTGTTGCTGCCCACGGCGGTGCGTTCCCGATCGGCGGTGCCGCGGTTGATGGTGACGCACTCGCGGATGGTGGTGCCGTCGCCCACTTCTGCGGTGGTCTTCTCGCCGGCGAACTTCAGGTCCTGCGGGATGGCGCTGATCACCGCGCCCGGGAAGATGCGGCAGCGCGCGCCCACCCGAGCGCCGTCCATCAGCACGGCGCTGGGGCCGATCCAGGTGCCTTCCCCGATCTCCACATCGCCTTGGATGGTGGCGAACGGCTCGATGGTCACGTTCGGGCCGATGCGGGCATCGGGGTGCACCGAAGCGAGTTTGCTGATGCTCATGCGGGTGTGGTGGCGGCGCGCACCTCTTTTTTCTTCTCCGGATCGTTCACGCGGGTCACCAGCGCCATGAGCTCGCCTTCCACGGCGGGTTGACCGTTCACATAGCCGTTGCCCATCATGTGCACGATGCCGCGCCGGATCGGGCTCATGAGCTCGAGCTTGAACACCACGCTGTCGCCGGGGATCACCTTCCGCTTGAAGCGCACGCCGTCGATCTTCATGAAGTAGGTGGTGTGGTTCTCCGGGTCTGGCACCTTGCTCAGGGCGAAGATGCCGCCCACCTGGGCCATGGCCTCGATCAACAACACGCCAGGCATCACCGGTTCGCCGGGGAAGTGGCCCTGGAAGAAGGGCTCGTTCATGGTCACGTTCTTCACGCCCACGATGTGCTTGTCCTCCATTTCCATCACCTTGTCCACCAGCAGGAAGGGGTAGCGGTGGGGGAGCATCTTCGTGATGGCGTTGATGTCGAAGAGGGGCTCACGGTCCAGGTCGTAGCGGAACCCGGCGGCCTTTTCCTCCTCGCGCATCTTCTCCTTGATCCGCTTGGCGAAGCTGGTGTTGCCGAAGTGGCCCGGGCGCGCGGCCAGGATGTGGCCCTTGATCGGGCGGCCCACCAGCGCCAGGTCGCCCACGATGTCCAGCAGCTTGTGGCGGGCGGGTTCGTTGTAGAACTTCAGGTCGATCGTGTTCACCACGCCGTTGCGGCGGATCTCCAGGTCGCGGTACTCCTTGCCCAGCAGCCCGGCCAGCGCCTTCAATTCCTCCTTGGTGGTTCCCTCACGGTCCTCGAGCACGATGGCGTTGTCCAGGTCGCCGCCCTTGATCAGGCCCGCCTTGGCCAGTTGCTCCAGTTCGCGCAGGAACACGAACGTGCGGCACGGGGCGATCTCCTGCTTGAACTCCTCGGTGCGGTACATGCTGGCGTGCTGGGTGCCGAGCACGGGGCTGTGGTAGTCCACCATCACGGTGAGGCGGAACTCGCCGCCCGGGGCGGGCACGCCGAGCATTTCGGTGCCGCGTTCCTTGGTCTCGAACCAGATCGGCTCCTTCAGCACCCACCAGTTGCGATCGGCGTTCTGTTCCTCCAGCCCCACGCTCTCGATGGCCTGCACGAAGGGCATGGCACTGCCGTCCATGATCGGCACTTCGGGCCCGGTGAGCTGGAGCAGGCAGTTGTCCACACCCAGCGCGTAGAGCGCGGAGAGCACGTGCTCGGTGGTGTTCACCGTCACATCGCCCCTGCCCAGGGTGGTGCCGCGTGCGGTGCTGACCACCAGTTCGGCATCGGCTTCGATGATGGGTTCGCCCTCCAGGTCGGTGCGCTGGAACTTGTAGCCATGGCCTGCCGGGGCGGGGCGCAGGGTCAGGGTCACGGGTTCGCCGGTGTGCAGGCCCACGCCTTTGATGGCGGCGCTGCCTTTGAGCGTATGCTGCTTGTCGGGGTTCATCTTGGCACGTTCATCCGTTCGTCCGCGCTGCACGCAGGGAGGCGAGCTCCTTTTCCAGGGCATCGATGCGTTGTTCGATGGCCGGAAGGTTGCGGAAGTGCACGTAACTGCGTTTGTAATCGCCGATGGCGAAAGCGGGCGAACCTTGCACGGTGGCACCGTCCGGAACGGTGCTGCCGATACCGCTCTGGGCGGCGATCCGCACGTCGGCGCCTACGGTAAGGTGGCCGGCAATGCCCACCTGCCCGCCGATCATGGTGCGCGTGCCGATCCTGGAGCTGCCGGCGATCCCGGTCTGCGCCACGATCACGGTGTGCTCACCGATGTCGGCGTTGTGGCCCACTTGGATCAGGTTGTCCAGTTTGGCGCCCTTTCGCACATAGGTGCTGCCCATGGTGGCGCGATCGATCGTGCAGTTGGCGCCGATCTCCACATCGTCCTCGATCACCACGTTGCCGATCTGGGGGATCTTCTCCTGCAGGCCCTCGCCGGTGATCGCGAAGCCGAAACCATCGGACCCGATCACCGTGCCGCTGTGCACGATGCAGCGCGCGCCGATGCGGCTGTTGTTGTACACGCTCACGTTGGCGTGGATGCGCGTGGAACGACCGATGCGCACCCCTTCGCCGATGGTGCAGTTGGGCAGGATCTTCACCCCGTCCTCCAGCACCACGCCATCGCTGATGTAGCTGAAGGCGCCGATGTACACGCCCTTCCCGATGGTGGCCTTGGGGCTCACGTAGCTGGGCTGCTCGTACCCGACCTTCTCGTACTGGTGCTTCTGGTGCATGTCCAGCAGCAGGCCGAAGGCGGCCCGGGGATCGGCCACCCGGATCAGGGTCAGGTACTTGGGTATGGGCCGTGTGGGCCGGAAGTCCTTTCCCACGATGGCCACACTGGCCCCGGTGCTGTAAATGTGCTCGGTGTACTTGGGGTTCGCCAGGAAGGTGAGGGTGCCCAGTTTGCCCTCCTCGATCTTGCTCACGTCCACCACAAGTACCTGCGCGTCCCCGTCCACTTCACCGTGGAGAAGCTCTGCGATCTGTCCGGCGCTGAACTGCATGCGGGGCCGCTGGCGAAGCGGGTCCGCGAAGATAGACCGGGGCGGGTAAGGGCTGGGCCCTGGAAACCTCCCGCCTAGTGCGTATGCACCTCCACGGTCTTCTCCGCGCTGGCGCTGTCCTTCATCTCCACTTCCACCTTCAGCTGGTCGCCCTCCTTGTGGATCTTCACGGTGCCGCCGTCGATGGCCACCGTGGTATCGCCCTGGAAGTTGCTGGCCTTGATCTTCTCGATCACCACTTCGGCGTTGTTCCCGTGGCCCATCATGGCCTTGCAGCACGCGCCCTTGCCTTCGCCGGCCGACATGCCCTTGCAGCAGTCCTTCCCGCCGTGGCCCTTCATGCCCTTGCACCGGGAACCATCACAGGCACCTTCGCCATGCGCGCACATGCCGCCTTTTTCGCAGCGGCCATCACGTTCGCACCCGCTGCCGTGGCAACCGCGGCAGGTGAAGCAGCAGATGAGCCAGCCCAAGGCGAAGCTGAGCAGGCTGAACAGGAGGATCTTGGACCAGTTGGTGTTCATGGGAAGGGGGGTCTGGGCGTAAAGCTAGGCGGTCCGGTGAACGTGCTGGCTGGAGGCTTGTGCGGTGGGGGTGACCACCAGATCGTTCACGCACACATGGGGCGGCAGGGTGGTGAGGTAATGCACCAGTTCGGCGATGTCCTCCGGATGGAGCGGCTCCAACCCCTGGTACACCTGCCTTGCACGGGCGGCATCGCCGTCGAATCGCACCAGGCTGAATTCCGTTTCGGCCAGGCCGGGCGAGATCTGCGAGACCTTGATCCCGTGCGGCAACAGGTCCTGGCGCAGCCCCTTGGTCAGCGCATCGACGGCGAACTTGGTGGCGCAGTACACGTTCCCCTTCGGGTAGACCTCCTTGCCCGCGGTGCTGCCGATGTTGATCACATGGCCGCGGCCACGGGCGATCATGCCGGGCACCACGGCCCGCGTTACATAGAGCAGGCCTTTCACGTTCGTGTCGAGCATGCGCTCCCAATCGTCCACATCGCCATCCTGGAACGGATCGAAGCCGGCGGCGAGGCCCGCGTTGTTCACCAGCACGTCGATCGCGCGCCATTCCGGCGGAAGGGAGGCGATGGCCGTGTCCACGGCCGCGCGGTCGCGCACATCGAAATGCAATGCGTGTACGATGGCAGGGCCTTCCATGCGGCCGTGCATGCCTTGCAGTTCGGCCCGCAGGACCTCGAGCCGTTCGGTGCGGCGTCCGGTGGCGATCACGTGCCAGCCTGCTGCGGCGAAGCGGCGCGCGGTGGCCTCCCCGAAGCCGCTGGTGGCGCCGGTGATCAGGACGATGCGCGGGGTGCTCATGCCGGTGTGCCGGGGTTCAGCCAGCGGGGCCAGGCGAGGTACCATTTCTCCACGGGACTGGCCAGCGCGCGGATCCCCAGGTTGTCGCTCGCCTCGGCGATGTCGCGCACGGTGCCGTCCTTGAAGAGCAGTTCGATCCGGTCCTTCCCGGTGTCGTAGGCGTTGTTCACGATGCTGCCGTGCAAAACGAAGTGCGCGGTGTCTTCCGCGGGGATCCCGAGGGTGCGGGCCACGCGCTTGCGCAGTTCGCCGATGTGATCGGGCGCCCACGGCGTGCTGCGCAGCTGGATGCGGAAGGTGCGGCGCTCGGAAAGGTCGCCGCACAGGCGGGCG
This sequence comes from uncultured Chryseobacterium sp., assembly GCA_964517015.1. Classification (GTDB taxonomy): domain Bacteria; phylum Bacteroidota; class Bacteroidia; order Flavobacteriales_F; family PHOS-HE28; genus PHOS-HE28. Next base: position 2,450 of record CAZFAW010000140.1, on the reverse strand, counting down.
AGCACCGGGTCGGGGTGCTGGGCCCAGACCTTGATCGCGCCCATCACATCGTGATCATCGAGCCGCAGGAAGTCGCGCAGCAGCGTCGGGTCGTTCTCGAAGGCGCCGCGGTCCACCGGTTCCTTCAGGAAACGTTGCAACGCCGGCGAGGCGAACAGTGCCACACCGGTGCCGGAAAGCGTGCGTGCGCGCTTCAGGGCCTCCTGCAGCATGCCTTCTGCGGCCACCACGGTCTTGTGCAGGTACACCTGCCAGTACATGAGGCGGCGCGCCACGATGAACTTCTCGATGCTGTAGATCGCCTTTTCCTCCACCAGCAGGCGGTCGTTCACGATCTCCAGCATCTTGATGATGCGGTCTCCGCCGATCACCCCTTCGCTCACGCCGGTGTAGAAGCTGTCGCGGTTCAGGTAGTCCATGCGATCCACGTCGAGCTGGCTGCTCACCAGTTGGTGGAGCGCGCGCTGCGAATGCTGGTCGCGGAAGATGCGGATGCCCAGGTCCAATGCGCCGTCCATTTCCGCGTTCAGGGCGTCCATGACCCGCGCACCGAGGTCCTCGTGGCCGATGCCGTCCACAAGGCTGTGCTCCAGCGTGTGGCTGAAGGGCCCGTGGCCGATGTCGTGCAACAGGATCGCGATGGATGCTCCCAGGGCCTCGTCCGCGGAGATCGTGTGGCCCTTCCCGCGCAACACATCGATGGCCTGGCCCATGAGGTGCATGGCGCCCAGGGCATGATGGAAACGCGTGTGGAGCGCGCCCGGGTACACCAGGTGGCTCATGCCCAATTGCTTGATGTGCCGCAACCGCTGGAACCACGGGTGGTCGATCAACCGCAGCACCGTGGGATGCGGAACGGTGATGAAGCCGTAGATCGGGTCGTTCAGGATCTTCTTGCGGTCCGCCATCGTGCCGAAGATCGGGGATCACGGGGCACGATGGGGCCGGGTGCCTGCGGCGCGGTGGCGATCGGCGGATCCACAGGGCGCAGGGATCGCGCGGGATCCACTGCTGGTGCAGGAAAGAAGGAGCAGCGTCGCCGGGGCGTATCTTCACCCGAAATCCAGGGCCCTCCCCCAAGCCCTCCGCAGCGATGAGCGTGAACATTCTCTGGGCAGACGACGAGATCGACCTGCTGCGGCCCCACGTGCTCTTCCTGGAAGGGAAGGGCTACTCCGTGGATACGGTGAACAACGGGTTGGACGCCGTGGAAAAGGTGGGCCAGCGCGACTACGACATCGTGTTCCTGGACGAGAACATGCCGGGGCTCACCGGGCTGGAAACCCTTTCCCGGATCAAGACCATGGCCCCCGCCACGCCGGTGGTCATGATCACCAAGAGCGAAGAGGAAACGATCATGGAAGAAGCCATCGGCAGCAAGATCAGCGACTACCTGATCAAGCCGGTGAACCCCAACCAGATCCTGCTGTCGATCAAGAAGCACCTGGAGGGCCGCCGCCTGGTCTCCGAAAAGGTGACCACCGACTACCAGCGCGGGTTCCGGGAATTGAGCATGCGGTTGAGCGACCGCCTCAGCGTGAAGGAATGGAAGGAGTTGTACGAGGAACTGGTGCGATGGGAGCTCCAATTGAGCGGCAACCGCGATTCGGGCATGGCCGGGATCCTGCGCAGCCAATGGTCCGAGGCCAACGACCTGTTCTGCCGCTACGTGGAGCGTAATTACCAGGACTGGTTGGCCGGCAAGGGGAACGACATACCCCTGCAGAGCCACAACCTCTTCAAGCAGAAGATCGCGCCCCACATCAAGGGCAACGACCAGCCGCTCTTCCTGGTGCTGATCGACAACCTGCGGCTGGATCAATGGCGGGTGCTTGAACCGATCGTGGGCGAGCTGTTCAAGGTGGAGGAGCAGGACCTCTTCTTCAGCATACTGCCCACCGCCACCCAATACGCGCGCAATGCCCTCTTCGCCGGTGTGCTGCCCGGCGAGATCCAACGGCGTTTCCCCGGCAAATGGATCAACGAGGACGAGGAAGGGAGCAAGAACGCCCACGAGGAAGAGTTCATGGTGGCCCAATTGCAACGCCTGGGCAAGAACGTGAAGAGCAGCTACCACAAGATCATCACGCTGCAGCAGGGGCGCAGACTGGCCGATAGCCTCGACAACCTCATGGGCAACGGCTTCAACGCCATCGTGTACAATTTCGTGGACATGTTGAGCCATGCGCGCACGGAAATGGAGGTGATCAAGGAACTGGCCGAGGACGATGCGGCGTACCGCTCCCTCACGCGCAGCTGGTTCGAGCACAGCCCGCTCTTCGACATCCTGAAGGGCATCGCCGAACGCGGCGCACGCGTGGTGATCACCACCGATCACGGCACCATCCGGGTGAGCGAACCCAGCAAGGTGGTGGGCGACCGGAACACCAATACCAACCTGCGCTACAAGCACGGACGCAACCTCACCTACGAGGCGCGAGATGTGCTGG